>DATDSS010000069.1:0-17031 GCA_035291245.1 Alphaproteobacteria bacterium
CGAGGAGACTAAAAATCCCCCTTCTCTTAACCACTCCTTAACCATTCTTATAGTAAAGTCGTAAGTGGCGGTGAGGAAGACTGGCTTATTGGTCAGTCCTTGACAAGCTCTTGGGGTGAGATTTATTAATACTATTTTAAATAGTTGATCACTTTTAAGGCTTTATTAGTAAATTGAGCTTAAAACAATAATAAATAACGAAAGAGCAACTCTTAAAGGTGAGATTTTGAAGCAGGGTACCCAAGAACTATAAGTTGTGTGCGTGATAGGCAAGGGTGGGCGCCTTCACGTGAGACTTTAAAACCACAAAAAAATCTGAAGAAGACCTAAGAGGAAACATAAAAAAGCAAGATAAATCCTAGGGTTTTTAAAGGTTTTGGTTTGATAAGTCCAATCTTGATTCATCGCAAAAAATCGCGCTTTTGCGCTTTTTGAACTAAAAAATTGAGGTGGGCCCTACTATTATTGATGGGGATATGGACGGGGCCTAAAAAGCGATGCCCTGAATAAAAGGGCGAAAAATGTTTGAGTCGTGAAAATTTCCCCTTATGAAATCCCTCCTAGAATAAAACCCGCATTCTCGCCCCCACGTAAAACCCTCAATAATCCCCCTCAAGCATGGCCCCCAAGAATCCCTCTTATTAAAGCTAAATCTGTTGCATCAGCAAAATTCCTGTGGGGGGGCAGGTAAGGGAACGAGAACTAAAATTAATTGATTGAGAATGATTGAAAAACGTATGCCTTTTTAGGGACTGAGCTTAAATTGACCGAGTTTACATTTTTTAGCTTAGCTATTTTCAAAAGTGAGGAGGAAGAAGTCTTGCCCTCTTACATTTCAATAAAATCTTCTACAATAACTTGGACAGCATTTCTTCCTCCAAAAGTATCAAGCTTTGGCTGAACAACGACATCATAAAGTTTTTTTTCTCTTGAAAAAATCACGGTTTCCAAAGGTGTTTCTGTGAGCCTAAAGCTAACAGCTTTTATAGTAAAATTATCCAAAGTTTTAAGCTCAAAGCGGGCATGCCCTTCTCCCATAGGAAAAGCGTTTTCAACCCTGCAATTTTGAACTAAAAACCGAGGAGAGGGATGCCCTGCGCCATAGGGCTCAAGTAGGCTTAATTTTTCTAAAAAGTTAGGATTAAGTCCTTGTAGAGATAAAACAGCATCTAGGTATTCTATGGGTTTATAGCCCTCAAGGGAGTCTTTTAAATCTTGTTGGACAAAGTCGTAAAAAGCTTCAAAGCTATCTTTTAAGACTGTAAAGCCTGCTGCCATTTCGTGTCCTCCCCCGTGAAGAAGCAGCTTGTGATGAACAGCTTTATGCATGCACATGCCCAAATGAACGCCTGTAACGCTTCTTCCTGAACCTTTGCCTATACCATGTTCATCAAAAGCAATAACACAAGCTGGTTTTTTAAACTTTTCTTTAAGTCTGCTAGCAACAATACCAATAACGCCTGGGTGCCAGCCATTTCCCTGAACAAGTAACACAGGGTCTTTTTCCAAGTTTTTTAAAAATATTTGATTTAAGGACTCTTCTAAGACTTGGTGTTCAATTGTTTTTCGTTCTTCGTTATAGTGATTTAGTTTTTTGGCAATTTCTTGGGCGCAACTCGGATCATTCGTGCTTAAAAGGAGGCTCCCTAAATGAGATTCGCCTACTCTTCCGCCAGCATTCACACGCGGCCCTAAGACAAAGCCCAAATGATAGCTAGAAGGCGTGCTATCCAAACCACTTACATCACAAAGGGCTCTTAGTCCAATATTATGACGCTGTTTCATGATTTTAAGCCCCTGTTTTACAAAAGCTCGATTAAGATTTTTTAAAGGCATAACATCACAAACAGTACCAAGGGCTACTAAGTCTAAAAGGCTTAAAAGATTTGGTTCTGGTATTTTTTCAAACCAGCCTTTTTGACGTAAAAAGCGATTAAGACCCGTTAAAAAAACAAAAGAAACTCCTGCTGCGCACAAATAAGTTAAAGGACTGTCTTCATCAAGACGATTGGGATTAATAATACTAACAGCCTCTGGAAGGGTCGTAGCGCCTGCGTGATGGTCAAATATCAAACAATCTAGGCCAATTTCTTTTGCATAAGACAACTCGTCAAAAGCTGTTGTGCCGCAATCCACAAAAATAACGACTTGTGCGCCTTTGTTTTTTAACTCTAAAAGAGCTTCCTTATTAGGGCCGTATCCTTCTTCTAAGCGCCTAGGGATAAAAATATCGCATCCTACTCCACAGGCGTTTAAATAACGCTTCCATACAGCACTAGAAGTTGCTCCGTCAACGTCATAGTCACCATAAATGACAATTTTTTCTTTATGCATCAGAGCTTCATAGAGTCTATCAACTGCTTTTTGAAAGTCCTTAAGATGCACAGGGTCCAAAAGATAGCGCTTTAACGTAGGGTTTAAAAAGTCTTCAGCTTCGTCGCAAGAAATATCCCTTTTAATTAAAATACTTGCAATTTCTAAGGGGATGTCATGATTTTGAGACAAAGCCTGCTCTAGACGTAGATCTCCTTCTTTAATTTCATAGCGCTTTTGATTAACAGAGATCATAAAAATTTTTTCCGCCAAAGTTGTCTTGTCCTTAATTTTTTGTAGTATGCCAGCCAGCTCTATTCATAAGCAAAAGAATTTTTTGAAAATTGTATTAGAGTGTTTTTTAGAATACGCCCTTTCAACTCTTTATTCGCTCTCAAGGAGTTCAAGAGTTTGTAAGCTGGGGGATTCGGCACTACTATTTTTTAGAATTTGCCGTGTTAGAGTCCTGTTCTGGGCTACTCTTTTCTTCGTTTGTGCGGGGTTGTTTACGCTTTTGTAAATTATTGCGAAGTGCTGTGCTGAGGCGTTTAAGTCTTTCGTCTTTTTCTTTACTCATGAAGCTTACTATTATTGTATTATGTTATGTTCAGAGGAAAATGGTGGGCCCAGAAGGATTCGAACCTTCGACCCTCTGATTAAAAGTCAGATGCTCTACCAACTGAGCTATAGGCCCTCAAGTGATTTTGATATTAACCCGCTATTTTGATTTAATCAAGTTGTTTTTTAAATTTTGCGGCAAAAAAATAAAGGGTTCAAAAAATCACGAAAAACTCTTGCTTTCAAAGCATAGATTTCTGGTTAATAATAGAAGAATTGATCGATTCAAAAAGATTTTTTTGCATGTCCCTTCAAAATTTTATGATGATTGGCCTTTTTAACCTGGCTGTGGTTTTTTTGCTGTGGCTAGACTTAAAGATCATTCATCAAAAAGCCACAGAACCAACCTATAAAGACTCTTTAAAGTGGAGTTTGTTTTGGGTGATTCTTGCTCTTTTATTTGCAAGCGGCATAAATTTCATAGAAGGGACTGAAAAAAGCTTAGAATTCTTAGCCGGTTACGTCTTGGAAAAATCCCTTAGCATCGATAATATCTTTGTAATTGCAATGATTTTTTCTGCTTACAAAATCCCCTTACGGTATCAACACCAAGTTCTTTTTTGGGGAATCTTAGGAGCCATCGTTTTTAGGTTTCTTTTTATTTTAGTAGGGGTGTATCTTCTGGAGGAATTTTACTGGCTTATGTATGTTTTTGGTGGCTTTTTAATTTTTACTGGTATTCGAATGTTTTATGACCATCATGGCGACAAAGACTTTGAAAAAGGTAAGACTTACTCTTTTTTAAAGCGATTCATTCCCATGACGCCAGAGCTTGAAGGCGACAAATTTTTTATAAAAAAGGAAAAAACTTATTATGCCACCCCTCTTTTTGTTGCTCTTGTTTTCATAGAGCTTGCAGATTTAGTATTTGCTCTTGACTCAATCCCTGCTGTTTTAGCGCTCACAACTGACCCCTTTATTGTTTATACTTCTAACATTTTTGCAATTCTTGGGTTACGGTCGTTATACTTCTTGCTAGCAGGGGCTTTAAAACAATTTACCTACCTTAAAGTTGGTTTAGCTGTTGTACTTATTTTTGTTGGGGCTAAAATGTTAACTATAGACATCTATAAAATCCCTATAAGTATTTCTTTGAGTTTTATTGTTGGCACATTAGTATTATCAATTGGAGCTTCTTGGATTTATGGGAAAAAAGATGAAACAACCTAACACCTTAAAAGGACGTTTGACTTACCGTGATTAATCGCTGGCTACACCCTTTTATACTTTCTATTGTAACACTTACTTGGGTCTCAGGCTTTGTGATCTTAGGGTGGAGCATTCATCACTGGATTGCAGGACTTGCGTTGTTTTTAGTGGGTGGGGTGACTCTTATAGGGTTATTCTTTGGCCTTCAGGGATATCAAGCTTTTCAGAACCTTTTACACAGAAACAGGGTTATGAATACAGCGCTTCAAACCATGGCGTCCTATTCAGAGCTTGTAGTTTTGGATGAAACGGGAAAGACACTTTGGTCTACACACCCTCATTATTATCCAAATTTAGAAGAGCTTTCTAGAAGGCTGTTATTGACTATGGAGCCCTCCCAAGATCTAACTCTTTTGCAAGAAGCTTTGTTCAAAAAAAAGCCCCTCACAGCTCTTTTGGCGCACCAGCGAGATGGGCTTAGAGAAAACGGTCGGTGGATCTTAGCAAGATTATCCCCTTTAGATATGCTAGGTGGTGCAAAAGAAGGGGTGGTGCTTCTTCTTCAAGACCTAACCTCCTATTTCAGCGATATGAAACGGCTCCAAGAAACGACAAAGACTTTAGAGGGCTTTATTGATTTAGCACCCTTTGGTTTGTTTTATTTATCTCCCTCAGGCCATATTATCGGACTAAATCAGACTCTTGCTAATTGGTTAAATTTACCTAAAAAATCCCTTTTAGGGGAACGCTTAAGCAGTATCTTACCTTCCACTCCTTTAAAAGATTTTGATTGCTTAACAATTGGAGCATTTTCCAGTCAAACGACTTCTTTTGACGGTTATATCTTTACGCCTTCACGAGAAAAGCAATTTAACGACCCTTATTTAGTTTGTAAACAGCCGTCTTTGTCACAAGAATTTGCCTTAACGACCAAAAGCCTTGTGCAAGATAGTGTTCTTGCAACGGTTATTTTGAATCAGTCTGGGGAAATTGAAAGCTACAACCAAGCGTTCTTGGGGCTTTTACAAAAAGATTCTTCTAAAGAGATTTTGGATCCGGGCGAAGAATTTTTTGCGCTTGTTTTGCCTTCCATGCAATCAGAAGTGTCAACTAAAATTAGGCGAGCTTTTGAGCATGGTAGCTCTCTTCCCTTTGAAGTTTGCTTAAAAACAGACTCTGTTCATTTAACAGCCTATATCAGCGTTTTAAAAACACAACCAGTTACGGCTATGCTCATTTTTGTGGACGCCTCTGAGCAAAAACGCCTAGAACGTCAATTCATTCAATCGCAGAAAATGCAAGCAGTCGGTCAACTTGCAGGCGGCATTGCCCATGACTTTAATAATCTCTTGACGGCTATGATTGGCTATTGTGACTTGTTGTTGCAGCGCTATATGCCAAGCGATCCTTCTTACACAGATGTGGTACAAATTAAACAAAATGGAACAAGGGCTGCTAATCTTGTCAGGCAACTTTTGGCTTTTTCTAGGCAACAAACGCTTCAACCGAAGGTTTTGGTTATTACTGATACCCTAGGTGAGCTTTCGATGCTTCTAAGAAGGC
Organism: Alphaproteobacteria bacterium; assembly: GCA_035291245.1. Lineage (GTDB taxonomy): Bacteria > Pseudomonadota > Alphaproteobacteria > Paracaedibacterales > DATDSS01 > DATDSS01. The sequence goes on from DATDSS010000069.1 coordinate 5,644, forward strand.
TTATTGGTGCCGACATAGATCTTAAAATGTTTCATGACAGAGATCTTTGGCCCATTAAAGTGGATCCAAGCCAGCTGGAACAAGTAATTATTAACTTAGTTGTCAACGCCAGAGATGCCATGAACGCCGTTAAAACAGACCAAGGCCATCTTTTAAGTATCAAAACACAAAACTTTTCAGCGCATGCCCCTATCAGACTTGCACATGAGACGATGCCTGCAGGCGATTATGTTTTAATCGAAGTAAAAGACACAGGACACGGTATTGCCCCAGAGCACATGGATCGCTTGTTTGAGCCATTTTTCTCTACAAAAGAGGTAGGATCTGGCACGGGGCTTGGGCTTTCAACGGTTTATGGAATTGTAAAACAAACAGACGGATTTGTAGTTGCTGAAAATTCTAATGGAACGTCCTTTCAAGGAGGGGCGATTTTTAAAATATACTTTCCAAAATATGCAGGCGCACTTGAAGAAGCTCCTCCACCCCAACATCAAGAGCCGTCTAAGGATTTAACAGGGGGCGGCACCATTTTACTTGTGGAGGATGAACAAGGCGTTCGTCAATTTAGCGCAAGAGCTCTAAGAGAAAAGGGCTATAAAGTCATCGAAGCAGATAGCGGTGAAAGCGCTCTTGAAATCATCACAAAAGGTGAAGAGCCCTTTGACCTTATCGTAACAGACGTGGTGATGCCTAAAATCGATGGTCCAACTTTAATCAAAAAAGCAAGGCTCCTTAAAAAGGATTTAAAAGTCATTTTTATATCAGGTTACACAGAGGATACCTTTAGAAAGGATCTAGACCAAACTTCTAAGATTCATTTTCTTCCTAAACCGTTCACACTCAAAGAATTAGCAGCCAAAGTTAAAGAGGTTTTGTACCCCTCTTAAAAACACCACCTATTCCACACAAGTAGGAAATCTAATAGAAACAAAATACTCAATTAAACTAAAAAGATTTCTTTTAAGCGCCCTCTTCAAAAGACTTTGATAGTTGTCGTCTTTGAAAGGCCATAATGGGGGCTACAAATGTTAGTAACAAGACAACAGCCAACGCACAAGCAACCGGCCAGTCTCTGTTATTAAAAAACTCATTCCAAATGATGCGCCCTATCATAAGGGTATCTGGCCCCCCTAAAAGCTCTGGAATCACAAATTCTCCAAGTGCTGGCACAAAAACTAAAACACAGCCCGCAATAATGCCAGGTTTGGTTAAGGGCACTGTCACCTTCCAAAAGGCTTTTAAGGGGCTGCAGCCTAAGTCATGAGCAGCTTCTAAATATTCAGGATCCAGTTTATCTAAGCTTGAAAAAATTGGCAAAATCATAAACGGTAAATAACAGTAGGTGATGCCAATACAAACAGCAATATCGTTATGAAGAAGAGCCAAGGGTTCACGAATAAGGCCCATACTAAGCAAAACGGTGTTGACAATCCCCCCGTTACTTAAAAGTCCCAGCCAGGCGTAAACGCGCACCAAAAATGACGTCCAAAAAGGAAGCATCACCATCATCAAGCACACAATACGGGTTATCCCTGAAAAACGGGTCATTCCATACGCCATGGCATAGCCAATAATCAAACACAACATAGTTGAGCTTGCAGCAATTACAACAGACGATAAAAAAGCTTGCCCATAAAAAGGATCTTTCACCAGGGTTAAATAATTGGATAAATGAAGCCTGATTTCAAGGTCAAAGCTCTCACTCCACCTGATAAGTTCTTCAAAAGGAGGGATTGCCATAATAGGCTTTGAAAAACTGATCTTTAAAATAATTAAAACGGGAATAAAGAAAAATACCAAAAGCCAGCCATAGGGAATTCCTATAACCAGGCGAATATTTTTAAAGAATGAGTAAATTTTTGAAAAACTTAAATGTTTCATGAGCTAAGCACCACGCCGTTTTCAGCGCGCCAAAACAAATAAACTTCGTCTTCCCACTGAACATCGCGTTCTGAAAGCCTTAAAAGATTAGGTAACGCTGCTTGAACCATCTTCCCAGAAGCAAGCCTTATGTAATAAATGGACATGTCTCCAAGATAGGCAATTTCTTGAACAACACCTTTGGTACAGTTTCTTTGTCCCATGGGGGCCGTCTTTGATATCATAACTTTTTCAGGACGAATGGCCACACTTACTTGAGACCCAACAGGCACAGAAGCAGAGTGGGTCACATATAATTGTGTATCGGCATCATTGGAATCTACTAATACGTAATCTGCTTCATCTTCGATGACAATACCTTCAAACAAGTTCATAGACCCCAAAAAGGTTGCCACAAATTTTGAGTTTGGATATTCGTATAAATCGTGAGGAGTAGCTACTTGGCGAAGCTTTCCTTCTTCCATGATGGCCATACGAGAAGACATGGTCATGGCTTCTTCTTGGTCGTGAGTTACCATTACAAAGGTAATACCAACTTTTTCTTGAATATTTACTAACTCAAACTGTGTCTTTTCTCTGAGCCCTTTATCAAGAGCCCCAAGAGGCTCATCCAGTAAAAGCAGTTTAGGACGTTTGACTAAGCTTCTGGCAAGAGCTACGCGCTGTCGTTGACCGCCTGAAAGCTGATGAGGTTTTCTTTTGGCATAAGAAGACATTTGAACTAAATCTAAGCCTTCTTGGACGCGTTCTTGAATAATAGTCTTCGAAAGTCCCTCTTGCTTTAAACCAAAAGCCACATTTTGCTCCACTGTCATATGAGGAAACAATGCATACGACTGAAACATCATGCTAACAGGGCGTTTATAAGCTGGAAGCTTGGTGATATCTATGCCATCTAGGTAAATACGACCAGAAGTCGGTCTTTCAAAACCTGCAAGCATTCTAAGAAGAGTTGTTTTACCGCACCCCGATCCTCCAAGTAAAGAAAACAGCTCGCCTTTGTAAATACTTAACGAGACGTCTTTAACGGCAATTGTATGGGCAAAAGATTTTGAAACACCTTCTAAAACCAAATATGGCTTTGCATCGATATCTTGCCAAGGTTCTAATTTTTTATAAGGCTTTACAAGCGTTACCATATTAATCTTTCCTTAAATTAAGACGAATAAGCGTCCAAAGTTTGTTCATTTTTCTGACAAATGTTTCCTCTTGTGGTTCATCTAAGACAAGAGTGTCTAATATTTCTTTTGGAGGAAATACCAGATCAAAAAATTCTTTATTTTTTTCAAGCTGTTTCCAAGAAATAGCATTAGTGGTTGGAAGATTACTGTAAATACTGATGCGTGTGCTGATATCAGGTCTTAGCAAAAAATTAATAAACGTGTGCGCGTTTTTGGGATGAGGGGCGCCAGTAGGAATGGCAATCACATCAAACCAAAGCCTGCTATTTTTTGGTATAATAAAAGCAAACTCGGGTGCTTCTCCTTGAGGGTTTTCCTCATAGATTAGCATGGCTTGTTGTTGAACCATTTGAGCTTCTCCAGAGTACGCTTGTGCTACACATGTATCTTTCATAATCAGCTGATTAATATAACGAGAGCTGCTAAACCCCTTTAGGTAAGGACGAAGTTCGTAAAGCCTTTCTTGAGCTTTTTGAATATCAGCTTCTTTGAGGCTATCTGGGTTAAGCCCTAAAAACCCTAAAACAATGGGATAGACGTCAACAGCTTCTTCTAAAAATGTTACCCCACATTTTTGTACTTTAGACAGATTTTTAGGATCAAACAAAAGAGAAAAAGTGGTCAAATCTACGTTTGGAGCAAGTTTTTTGACTTCTTTGGCATTGATAACAAATCCCAAAGCCCCCCAATAAAAGGGAACGATATAGGTTTGATGGGGATCTACTTTTTTAAGTTCTTTACTCAAGTGCGGATCTAAGTTTTTTAGATTAGGAATCAGGTCTTTTTGCAATGCTTGATAAACACTAGCTTGAATTTGACGATGCGCATAAGGCAAAGCCGATGGAAATACAACGTCATAGCCAGAGTTACTTGCCAATAACTTTGCCTCTAATATTTCATTATTATCATACAAGTCATAGCGAACCTTGATGCCCGTTTCTTTTTCAAAGTCGTGCAAAACATCCTTTGGAATCATGCCGTAAAAGTTGTAAACATTGACGACAGACTCTTCTTCTAAGGAAGTTTTTGGTGATGCTGAAAAAAAATAAGTGTTTATAAAAAATAAAAAGCTAAGTGCTAAAAGGCTTATAACAAACAATTGCGCTTTTTTTATTTTTGAAACAAACCGTGCTTTCAATGTTTTTTACCCCTTAAGACCTAAGAAAAATTCTTAAAAGAGATATCTTTATCTTTTACTTCTAAAGTTAAAAGAAGGTTTCAGAAAAAGAGCCTCTAGCCGATTTATAGCAAGTTCTACCAAAACCGCAATAAAAACTACAAGTACGATTCCTAAAAAAGGTCCGATATAGGGATACCGCTCAACAAAAAAGTAAGAAGATAACGTCTGACCAAATAAATGAAGGGGGAAAGAACTTAAGGCAAGCTGCTTATGTAAAATAGATTCTAGATTAAAAGAAAGCTTAAGAAGCGTTAACACTAAAATAGCACTTCCTATGAACCCTATGGTATGTTTTTTAAGTTTGTAGCCAATTTGAACACCAAATTGTGAACCAATAACGCCCCCTGTTAATAAAGCAAACACCAATACAAAATCGGTAATTGTTTTTTCAAAAATATAAACAAAAATGGCCGTTAAACTTAACAAAATCCCAGATAAAAGGGTGGTTCCAGCAATGCTTCTACTGGTTCTTCCTAAAAGATAGGTCATAAATGGCACCATCAAAAGCCCAACGCCAAGCCCTGTAAGCGTTGTTAAAAAGCTAGAAAAAGCGCCAAGAGTAATAGGTAACAACACACTACATCTTACGCGAGATCTGACAAAATGTACTTGAAACGGAAGTTTTTCTAAAAGACCTTTGGGAACATTTACTGTTTTTTCACCCTTTTTAAAAGGCCGTTGATTTTTATACATGTTTAACGAATTTTTAAAAAGCGTTAAAAGCGAAAATAAAAGCGTTCCCAAGTAAAGAGCTCCTAAAAAATAGGAATACAAACTAGAGTCCATGACCCGTTGCAAACTAAAATGTCCAATAACACCACCAAGAAGCCCCCCAGCTGTTAGCCAACAAGCCAAAGAATAGTCAACACCATGTTCTTTTTTATAACCATTAAAGCCTGTAAAACTTGTGCCAACGGCGTAGTAATTTTGAGCCGTAATGGCAATAAAAGGTGGAATATTCATTAAAATCATGGAGGGAAGCATTAAAATACTGCCGCCAATGCCCACAAGGCCTGTCAAAATGCCCCCTAAAAACCCAATAAACACTAAGTCCACCAAAGAAACACTTACCTGGGCAATAGGAAGATACAATGTTGTATCCATAAAAACCTTATAATACAAAACATCCCTTATCTCTTAAGTCTAATCCAAAGTCTTTTAAAAAAACCTTAATTTTTACTATTTTGCATAAAACTTTTAAAAAAGATAAATCCATGACTCCCTCCCAACTTTTGAAGATGCTCCTCTGGTTGGCGGTATTTCTTGTATTTGCTAAAACAAAATCTATCAATTTAATGAAGGAGTAGGTTTATAAACCAAAAAGGGGGCAGAAAACTTAATGTTTTCTCTTAACTTAATAGCATTGCCCCCCTTTAAATCCAGCCTTTAAATCCAGTACAACTTTGCTCAGGGGTAGCGCAAATCCCCCATAATCTCATTTTCTTTTGTAAAGTTTTGAACCATCCCCAACGTTTTTTCTGCAATTTTTAAAACATCTTGCATAGCAGGGGCATTCGGAAAGCGCTTAAAAATAGAAGATTGATTACAAATACTATCGCGTACTCTTGGGTCTTCTCGAATAACGCCACTAAGGGGGGGGACTTTTTTCAAAAAATTTTCACACACTTTAGAAAGAGTTTGATAGGTTTTTAGCCCCTCTTTTTCAGAGTCTGCTCTGTTTACAACAATTTGCATTAAAGTATTTGGATTTCTTGCCCCAACAACTTTAATAAAGGCATAGGCATCTGTCATAGAAGTAGGTTCATCAGTGGTAAGAACCAAACACTGCCTTCCCAGTTCGCTCATCTCTTGAAGCATCGTATCGATTCCTGCACCTAAATCGATGATAAGGACGTCATAATGAGAGCTTAGCTGGCAAATGGTTTGTTTTAACACTGCTTTTTTTAAAGGATCTAAGTTTGAAAGGGCGCCACTTCCAGACCGACCTGCAAAAATATGAACCTTTTGCGAGTAATTAATAATGGCTTGCTCCATAGAGCACGTCCCTTGTAAAAAATTCACCAAATCATATTGTGGCGTTAGTCCTAATTGAATATCCACATTAGCAAGTCCTATATCACCGTCAAAAATCAAAACTTTTTTATCTAATTGAGACAGTGCATGGGCAAGCGTTACAGAAAACCAAGTTTTACCGACACCTCCTTTTCCGGAGGCCACTACCACAACGTTATTAAGAGCTTTTTGTTGAGTTGCTGTCATGATTCTTTACCTCTAGTCTTCGATACGCGTCATTAGTTCTAAGTATTTTTGGGGGGTTAAGGGCTTTAGGGTTGAAACCAATTCCGCAGCTTCGCCATACCCACAAAGTGCCAAATTCGCATCATACGCTGCACTTAAGGGGCCACTTAAGTTTTTAGCACAGTCACACCGTGTCACAATTAACGCATTAGGTCTTAGCTGTGACATCCTATCAGCGATTTCGCTGGATTCCTTGGCATCAAGACCTGCAGGAAGGGTTAAAAATGTCCTTGCAGGAAGGCCACTTAATATATCTTTTATTTGATAGAGTTCTTGGGCGTCATAGGGGTTGATTCCAGGTGTATCAATTAATATAATTTCCCCAGAAGCATTGGCAAAAAGTTTTCTAAGCTCATCACGAGTTGCCACACATTCTACGTCTTTTCCCATAGCATCCGCATAAGTTTTTAGTTGTAAATACGCAGATGCCTTTGAGGTATCGGTGGTAAAAAGTCTTACATTGTAACCTTGTGTTAAATACATAATAGCGGTCTTGGTAAGGCTAACGGTTTTTCCACTACCATGGGGGCCTATAAATACCAAAGGTTCTTGGTAAGAAGGTTCAAACAAAAGCTTATGATCAAACGCTACAAGTGTGCTTAAAGCTTCAGCTACCACGTCTTCTTGGGTCTGTCCATAAGAGGCAACTGTTTCCAACCAATGATCTCTGAAACGTTCTGTGAGCCTGTGAAGTTCACACAACAAAAAAAGTTGATTTAACCTAAAGAGAGCAGAACCGACCTCCCCAACAGGTGCTTGTGATAAGGCTTCATTTTCATCATTTGTATCTAAAGCTGCTGTTACTTCTACGCCTGTTTTTGCGTCTACAGAAGAAACAATCACAGCATGAGGCCCCATTTCTTTTCGAATTAAGTCCATGGCTTCATTCATCGAAGGGGCTGTAAATGTGCGAAGTCTCAAGGGTTTCCATCAATTTTTAGTGTGCCTTATTTATTATAATACACCAAAAGTCTTAATTTTTACTTTAGGATGTATCTCTGATTGCGATAAAATTATTGTAGAGGGTCTAACGCGCTCTAAAACTGACCGAACGTAAGGTCTAACCACAGGGCTTGTGACCAAGACAACGTTTTCACCTGTTAAGGTCATCTTATCAAAAGTTGTTTTCACCAAATTTACAAAGTCTTGTAATAAAGATGGGCTAAGAGCTAGCTGTTTTACTTCGCCTTCTCCATAAAGGCTTTGGGTAAAGTTTTGCTCCCACTGTGGTGAAAGATTGATAATATTTAAAACACCCTCTGGTGTGGTATGAGAAAATGTAAGTTGACGCATAAGCCGTTGTCGCACGTGCTCTGTCATCATGGTAACATTTCTTGTAAATCCAGACGCTTCTGCTATGCCTTCTAAAATTGTGGGCAGATCTCGGATAGAAACACGTTCTGAAGCCAAATTTTGTAAAATCCGCTGAATGGTTCCAACTGTTATTTGACCAGGCACAATATCATTTAAAAGCTTCTTATAAGAATCAGAAATCTCTTCTAAAAGTTTTTGAACATCTGCGTAAGTTAAAAGCTCAGAAATATTATCGCGCACCAACTCTATCAGGTGCGTGGTTAACACAGTTAAAGGATCTACAACAGTATAGCCTTTTGTTTGGGCGTCATTTTGGAAAAGGGTGCTAACCCATTTTGCCTTTAAGCCAAAAGCAGGCTCTAGGGTATCTTCGCCTTCTATTGCAATATCGCCGCCATAGGGATCCATACATAACATCATGTTAAGTTTTACAACGCCTCTTCCTGCTTCCATCTCTTTAATACGGATAAGATAAGAGTCAGAATCAAGTTGTAAATTATCTTGGATTCTAACAGGGGGAAGGAGAAAGCCAATTTCTTGAGCAAGCTGTTTACGTAAGACTTTTATTTGATCGGTTAATTTTTTTTCTTGCTCTTCACTTAAAAGCCCCAAAAGGCCGTAGCCCAATTCAATTTTAATGGCATCCATTTGAAGTGTTGCAGATAAAGGTTCTTCGGCCACAGGCTTTGCAACTTCTTGCTCTTTTATAAGGTTTTCTCGGTCTTGTATTTCTTGTTCTTTTCTTTCAGATAAAACCCAAGCGCTATAACCTGTTAAGCCTGAAAGGGCTGCAAAGGGGATAAAGGGAACATTTGGTAAAAACGCAAAAATCCCCATTAAAAAAGAGCTCATCCCAAGAGCCATGGGATAAGCACTAAATTGTTCAATAAGGGCTTTATCGGTTGTTCCTTCAATACCTGCTTTTGAAACCAACATACCAGCAGAAGTAGAGACAATTAACGCTGGAATTTGAGAAACTAAACCATCACCAACCGTTAAAAGCGTATACGTACGCATAGCATCGATAACAGCCAAATCATTTTGTAAAACACCTATAATAATACCACCGATAATGTTAATAAACGTAATTAAAATGCCAGCAACGGCATCTCCTCTTACGAACTTAGCTGCACCATCCATAGATCCATAAAAGTTGCTTTCTTCTTCAAGAGTTTTCCTGCGTTTTTTAGCTGTTGCCTCATCAATCATGCCTGCTGAAAGATCTGCGTCTATTGCCATTTGTTTACCAGGCATGGCATCTAAACTAAATCTGGCAGATACTTCAGCAATGCGTCCAGAACCCTTTGTAATAACCACAAAGTTCACAATGACAAGGATAGAAAACACGATCATTCCAATGACAAAGTTTCCTCCCATGATGAATTCACCAAAAGCTTCGATCACTTTACCTGCTGAGTGAGTACCTTCATGACCGTGCCCCAAAATAAGCCTTGTTGAAGCAATATTTAAAGCAAGTCGTATCATCGTTGATACTAATAAAATTGTTGGAAAAGAGCTGAACTCCAAGGGTTTTTCAATAAACAAAGACGTCATTAAAATCAAAATGGAAAAAGCCAAAGAAAATGCCAAAGCCATGTCTAGTAACAAACTTGGCATAGGCAAAATCATAATGGCTAAAATAGTCATAAGGCCCAAAGAAAAAGCAACGTCGCTTCGTTTTAAAATTGCTAAGGAAGACTCAAACGTTGCTGCGGCCATACCTATCCCCTTGCTAATTTTAAGGTATTAAAAGGATCTAACTGAGATTCTTCATACTCTTTTAGTTTATTGCGAAGGGTCCTAATAGAGATACCAAGAAGGCTTGCGGCTTTTGTACGATTACCTAAACAGTGATTAAGGGTTGACAAAATCAAAGTCTTCTCTACTTGAGAAACCGTCTGTCCCACTAGAGGATCTTGTACCTCATGCTCCTTAGAATCACAAGGGCTGAGATCTTCTAAAAATAAATCTGCCTTCTCAATTTCCCCGCCACCACTTAGTAAAACCGCACGATGAATCGTATTTTCAAGTTCTCTGACGTTTCCTGGCCATGGATAGGTGCGCAAAACTTCTTTGGCTTCCTTTGACATGGGCTTTAAAGGAACACCATTAAGTTTTGAAAATTTATCAATAAAGTAATCGCTTAAGGCCGAAATATCTTGAGGGCGATCTTTTAAAGAGGGGAGTTTTAAATTAACTACGTTTAAACGAAAGAAAAGATCTTCTCTAAAGAGTTGTTCTTTAACGGCCTCTTGCATATTACGATTAGAAGTTGCAATAAGCCTAAAGTCCACTTTAACGGGCTTTTGCGATCCAATAGGATCGATGACTTTTTCTTGGATGGCGCGTAAAAGCTTTGCTTGAAGTTGTAATGGCATTTCAGTAATTTCATCTAGTAAAAGCGTTCCACCATGGGCTTCAAAAAATTTTCCAACGCGTTTGGCAACGGCTCCTGTGAAGGCCCCTTTTTCATGGCCAAAAAGCTCTGATTCTAAGAGGTGTTCAGGAATAGCTGCACAGTTAACACAAATAAAAGGCTTTGACGCACGCTTAGAGTTTTCATGAATGGTACGCGCAATCACTTCCTTACCTGTCCCTGAGTCTCCAGTAATCAAGACGGTGGCTTCACTTGGAGCTACTTTTTTGGCTAAATTCACCCAATGCAGCATGAGGGGATCTTTGAAGACAAAGGTTTTTTCTTCTTTTGAGGCCTGTTCAAAGACAGCTGCAATCAGCTCTGGGTCAGGGGGTAGGGGTAAATAGTCCTTGGCTCCTGCTTTGATGGCCCTTTCAACAATTTCTGGCTCGTGATCCACACCGCAGGCGATGACTTCGGTGTTAATACGCTCTTGTTCTAAATTTTTTAAAAAAGTTTCAATAGGAAGGTCCAAGTCAACAAGAATAAGATCTCCCCCTCTGCCTGCCCGTAAATGAATAAGGGCTGAGTCAGTGGTTTGCAAATGCGTAACGTGCGCTCCTTTGAGTTTTGCAATTTTTGCAGCTGTTGAAACATAGCCCCCAAGGCTTCCCACAATGACGATATGCATAAGCTAGATCCCTTTTTACGATTTAATGATTTCAGTCATGGTAATACCCAAACGGTCTTCAACGACTACCACTTCGCCTCTGGCAATCAAACGGTTGTTGACATAAATATCGATGGCTTCCCCTACTCTTCTATCAAGCTCAACCACAGCCCCACGCCCAAGCTTTAACAGCTGGTTAACTGGCATAGTTGCCCTTCCAAGAACAGCTGATACTTGAACTGGCACATCATAAACAGCTTCTAGCTCTTTGGCACTAGGGGGGGATATTTTTGCGCTATCTTTTAACCCGGAAGCTGTCACATCTTCCATACTAGGTAAGTCTGGCGACTGAATGTTTTCGTCATCTATCATGATAATTATTCCTCCTTATCATTACTATTGTGGCGAGACAATTCACTAAAGTCGATGGTTTCGATCAAGTTTTGTAAATTTTTTAAGAAATTTTTAGCGCGTTTCTCAATTGTTCCATTTTCCCAAGTTATAATTGTATCCAAGGGCTCTAAGGAATCATCCTCTTGTAGCTTTA
>DATDSS010000070.1:0-8218 GCA_035291245.1 Alphaproteobacteria bacterium
GGAAAGTATCTTGTAGCTTGTAAAGACTATATAGACAAAGTGCCATAACAATAACAAGGCTTGCATAGCCTCTAGAAAACTTTGCCTTAAAAGATCTTTTTAAAGGTTGGGCAGATTTGCCCAAAACCCTTTTTTTTCCTGCATAAAGGGGAATAAGTGTAAGCTTTATACTCAAAAAACAACTCCCTCCCCAAGCACATAAAAGTTAACAGACGGTTGATTGTGAAATATTTAATACATACTGACAAGAACATTTTGCATAGTTTTCATCTCAGCAAGTGTTTTACTTGTTCCAAGAGCAACACAAGATAAAGCATTTTCTGCAACTCCCACCACAAGGCCTGTTGCATCACTAATGACTTCATTTAAATTAGCCAAAAGAGAGCCCCCTCCTGTCATCACAATTCCTCTATCAACGATATCAGCAGAAAGTTCAGGGGCTGTATTTTCAAGAGCCACTTTTACACCTTCAACAATTGCCGTTACAACCTCTGACAAAGATTCGGCCACTTGCTTTTGGTTAATGATAACTTCTTGTGGGACGCCATTTATAACACTTCTTCCTTTAATACTCATGGTAATAGACTCGCTCTCTTCTTTTACCACAGCTGAACCGATTCCCTTCTTTATATTTTCTGCTGTTGTTTCTCCTATTAAGAGATTGTGATGACGACGGATATAGTTAATGATCGCCTCATCCATCTTGTCGCCACCAACCCTTACAGAGCAGCCATAGACAATGCCTCCAAGAGAAATAACAGCGACCTCTGTGGTTCCTCCTCCAATATCAACTATCATACAACCTGTTGGTTCTGTCACAGGAAGTCCTGCGCCAATTGCTGCTGCCATGGGTTCTTCTATTAAGAAAACGCGGCGTGCACCCGCACTTTCAGCTGACTCTTGAATGGCCCTTCTTTCCACAGCTGTAGAGCCATAGGGGACACAAATAACAATAACTGGAGCTGTAAAAGTACGACGGTTATGAACTTTTCTAATAAAATGCTTAATCATTTCTTCAGCAATTTCAAAATCAGCAATAACACCATCTTTTAAGGGACGAATCGCTTGAATATAACCTGGTGTTCTGCCAACCATAAGCTTTGCTTCTTCGCCTACGGCTAAGACCTGCTTTTTACCATTTTTTTCAGCAATCGCTACCACTGAAGGCTCATTTAAAACCACTTGCCCATCTACACACACAAGTGTATTAGCCGTACCAAGATCGATTGCCATATCGGCAGAAAAAAAACCCAAAAGACGTCTTAACATAAAAAACTCAACTTTTTTGACTGTGAAATTATTGCTTACTTTGAGTCTTAGTTTTATACCGTCTGGGCCTTCTCATCAAGTGGGGAAAATGTTTTTTTATAAACAGTGCCAGAATTATTCTCTAAAGATAATTTTTTCAGGATTACCGTTATGTACTTTAATAGAAACCTTAGTACCCACAGAATAAATCCTTCCAACATCCATTGCTGATTTTTGTTTTACCCACTTCAAATTTCACTAACTAACGCAGTGTGCAAGATCCTATAACAATTTTATACTCTTCGTTCGTCTTTGGTTTGTCTGACTCAAATGGTAGCAAGATCACCCACTAAAACCATCAAGAGCGCTCTCAGCTTGACACTGTAAACATCTCCTCCTTTGGGGGGAATAATTTAAGTGGGGTGGTTAAGCACAAAAAGGTGCCTTTTCTGTCAGGCCAAAAGATTAAAAAACCCGCGTAGAGGTCCACTGGCTTGAGTTTAGAAAGACTATGTTGTTCAGGGGTAGTATTTTCAAAAGAGTGGATGAGTGGCGTCAATCCTCAAACTTATTGTTTCTTGGAAACCCAATAGGCGCAAGACGCCCTTGGGCTGCCCTTTTTCCCATCCAAGCAAGTAAATCTTTTTCTATAAAGTTTTTACCTTTTTTTACCCAACTTAGACCTTTTTCCAAGTCTACAAAGCAACAATCACTTAGATTTCCTTGTTTATAACGCTGCAAAAGAACACCTTTTCCACGAGAAAGATACGGAATGTCTTGGGCATCAAAGATAACAAGCTTTCTGTTTTCCCCAACACATGCAAGATAAGAGGATGTTTTTTCAAAACACCCATAAGCTTTTTCCCCCTCGTTTAGACTCAACACTTGCTTACCATTTTTGGTTTGAGCTAAAACGTCACTGGCTTTTACAAAAAATCCTCTGCCCTCTTGACTAACCAGTAAGTACTCTTTTTGTGGATTGTATAAATAAAGCCCCAAGACCTCTTCGCTAGCTTCGATATCTATATAAAGGCGTAAGGGATCGCCTTGCCCTCTTCCTTTGGGGAGTTTGTCCACAAGAATTGTGAAAAATTTCCCATTAGAGGCAAAAACCAAGAGTTTATCAGCAGTTGATGCGGTTATAAAATACTGCCCTTCGTCTCCATCTTTATAAGACACAGAAGCTGGATCCACTTGATGACCTTTAACAGTTCTTATCCACCCTTTTTGAGAGCAAATAATTGTGACGTCTTCTTTTTCAATGTCTGCTTCAAAAGCACTTTCTTCAAAGACTGGGGCCATGTCAAAAGTGGTCTTTCGCATGCCAAGAGGAGTTTCTTTAGAAAAAGCTTTCATAATTTTGGCTGCTTGTTTTTTAAGTTCTTTTTTTTGTAAACCTGGTGATTCAATCAAACTCTTACACGCCTCTTGTTCTGTTAAAAGAAGGTCTTGTTCTTGTTTGATTTCTATTTCATGAAGCTTTCTAAGAGATCTTAAGCGCATGTTTAAAATGGCTTCTGCTTGAAAGTCAGTTAAAGAAAATTTAAGAATTAAAACAGCTTTGGGATTGTCTTCTTCACGAATAATGTGAATAACTTCATCTAAGTTTAGGTAAGCAACCAAATAACCTTTTAACAGTTCTAAACGTCCTAAAATCTCGTCAAGACGGTGAGTTGTTTGTCGCACCAAAACATTCAAACGGTGATCTTTAAACGCTTCAAGCATTTCTTTTAGATTCATAACGCGCGGTGTTTGCGTGCTATCAAGAACGTTTAAGTTCATAGAAAACCTAGTTTCCAAATCTGTTTGCCTAAAAAGAGACTCCATCAAAGCCTTAGGGTCGATATTTTTGGTTTTAGGCTCTAAGATCAGGCGCAGTTGATCATCTGACTCATCAAAAATATCCCCTAAAAGAGGGAGTTTTTTCTCAATCAACAAATCTGCAATTTTTTCAATGAGCTTTGATTTAATAACTTGATAGGGGATTTCTGTAACAACAATTTTGTAAGCCCCACCTTTTTGAGGCTCCACATGATAACGCGCCCTAAGTCGTATGCTTCCTTTTCCTGTTTCATAAGATTTTAAAAGAGACTCTTTGCTTTCTATAATGACGCCACCTGTGGGAAAGTCGGGGCCTGGGATAAAGGTTAATAAATCTGCGACGTTTATGTTTTCGTGATCTAAAAGGTGCTGATAAGCTTGTAAAAGTTCATATAAATTATGAGGAGGAATGTTAGTTGCCATTCCAACTGCAATACCTGTGGCTCCATTTGCAAGTAAATTTGGAAAAGAACAAGGAAGCACCAACGGCTCATCAGACTCCCCATCATAGGTCCCTTTAAAATCGATAGCGTTTTTGTCAATACCTTCTAGTAAGAGGCCTGCTATTGCAGTAAGTCTTGCTTCGGTATAGCGCATAGCAGCAGCATTATCCCCATCAATATTCCCAAAGTTGCCTTGACCATCAACCAAGGGGTAGCGAACTGAAAAGTCTTGGGCAAGCCTTACAAGCGCATCATAAATAGCGCCGTCCCCATGAGGGTGAAACTTACCCATTACGTCCCCTACAATACGAGCAGACTTTTTAAAAGAAGATTCAGGATTGAGTTTTAACTGATACATCGCATAAATTAAACGCCTGTGAACAGGTTTTAAGCCATCCCTAACATCCGGAAGAGAACGTGAGGTGATCGTTGACAAGGCATAAGCTAAATACCTTTGGCTTAAAGCTTCTTTAAAGTATACCTCAGATGGAAGGGATTTTGACATGAACGCTCATCTATCAGTCGTTGAAATGGAATGTGCCCAAGTATAGCGCGACTTTGAAGTTTTATCGAGGTCTTGCTCACCACCATACAGGAATTTTGCTGATGCATCAGCAAAATCCCTGTGGGGTGGTAAGGTAAATACCATTACTCATATATAATGTGCTCTAAAATAAACTCGTACTTTTTTGGAACAACTGGGTCTTTCATACAATAGCTAAAAATTTGTTGATCGCTTAAGTCTAAGAATTCGTCCAAAACCTCAAGCTCATGATCATCAAATTGGAAAAATAGTGGTTCTTTTAATTTTAAAAGCAACAAGTCATTTTCTTTTGTTCCACGATGAGAACATTTATACCAAAGTCTTTTTTTTAAATTCTTTTTCATGATAAGCTTTAACTATCGGGGTTTTTATGCGTGGATTAATATATGACCAGTGCACCACTTCTTGAGCCGGTGGAAAAGCTTTTTTTTTCGGAATCTGAAAAGTCTCCTTCAAATGGACGTTCCAAAGGATTTGACAAAAGTCACTACCTGACTGAATTGCAGCGCCTTATAAATGGCAAAAGCATTATCGACATGTTATTTCACTTTCCAAGAGCGTATATAAACCGTCGTTTTATAAGCTCTATTCAAGAAAGTGAGCCTGATGAAGTTGTTTCACTTTTTATAAGAGTTCTTGGGTTTCAGCCTCCGATGAAGCCCTCAGCGCCTTTAAAAGTTGTGGTCTCTGATGTAAACCACCGCATTTTTAATTTGACTTTTTTTGGCCCTGAGTCAAAATCTATGCGCTATCGTTTGAAAAAGGATCACGTTTACGGGGTTTGTGGAAAAGCTCAATTTTCTTATGGACTTTACGAGATGGTAAATCCTGAGCATATTTTTCATAAACAGGAAAAAAATCACTATAAAGGGAATGCCCCTATTTATCCTGCAACAGCCCTTATTAAACAAGGCACTCTTTTTAATATGATGCGAAGAGCTGTGGATAGGCTTTGCGATGTCACCATGAAAGAGTGGATTCCCTCAGACATTATAGAAAAAAACACCTGGCCAAACTTCTTTATAGCGTTAAAACGTATTCATAATCCCCTTGAAAAAGACAGCCCTGATATGATTGAAAAGGCTAAAGAACGCTTAGCTTTTGACGAGATTTTATCCCGTCAGCTTTTATTTAAACAAGCGCAAGCTCTATTACAAAAAGCAAAAGCCCCTATCTTTGAAAAAAATGAGTATTTAGAAAAACTAAAAACTATCCTTCCATTTGAGCTGACCCAAGGGCAAACACGCGCCATAAGTGATATTACTAAAGACGTTAAAAAAGGTGTGCAAATGACACGCCTTATCCAAGGGGACGTGGGCTGTGGTAAGACGTTGGTTGCATTTTCTTCTATGCTTCAAGCTTTTGAAAACGGTTTTCAAAGTGCGTATCTTGCCCCAACAGAAATTTTAGCACAGCAGCACTATCAAACCCTTCAAAAGCTAGCTATTCATCTAAGAGTAAACGTCGAAATACTGACTGGGCGCACACGCGGTAAAAAACGTGAGGAGCTTTTAAACGACCTAAAAGATGGAAAAATTCATATTTTAATTGGGACGCACGCGCTTTTAGAAGACTCGGTTGTGTTTAAAAATTTGGGGCTTTGCTTAATTGATGAGCAGCACCGCTTTGGAGTGGATCAACGACATAAGCTGTTAACAAAGGCGCCAGAAGGACTTTCCAGTCATCTACTTAGCATGACGGCTACTCCCATTCCAAGGACGCTTCTTATGACATCTTATGGAGATTTGGATGTTTCCTTAATCCCAGATAAACCAAAAGGAAGGCTAGCCATTAAAACACAAGTGGTTTCACTTGATAAAATGGAGGAGCTGATTAATAAAATTTCTTCTGTTGTTCAAAAAGACAGGCGTGTTTACTGGGTGTGCCCTCTTATTGAAGACTCTGAAAGTGAATACGCAGCAGCACAAGAACGTTTTAAACACCTGCAAACCATTTTTAAAGATCAAGTTGTTTTAACTCATGGTCGGATGAAACCTCAAGAAAAAGACGAGGCTATGCGACTTTTTAAAGAAGGTGAAGCCAAGATTATGGTGGCTACCACCGTCATTGAAGTAGGTGTTGACGTACCACAAGCCAACATTATGGTTGTAGAAAACGCTGAACACTTTGGTCTTGCTCAGCTTCATCAGCTAAGAGGTCGCGTTGGAAGAGGCACTCAGGAGTCTTACTGCCTTTTGTTGTATAATCCAAAAGGTCTTACCAATATTGCAAAAGAACGCCTAAAAGCTATGAAAGCCACAGATGACGGCTTTAAAATAGCAGATCTTGATCTAAGGCTTAGAGGAGGCGGTGATATCTTAGGTCGCCAACAAAGCGGATTCACTTCTTATAAACTTATTGATATTGCCCAAAATCCAGATCTTTTTGATACACTTTTAACGCAAGCTCAAGAAGTTGCCTCACAGCTTGTAAAAAAAGATCCAACATTACAAGGACAGGCCGTTCAAGATCTTTTGCAGGTTTTTAAAAAAGAAGAAAGCATGACTTTGATGAAAGCAGGGTAAATGTATTGAGTTACAAAATATTTTTCTAGCTATTGCGCTCTTAGGGGACAAAAATAACAAGGCAATCGTTTCTACGGCTTTAAGCTTAAACTCTTCAAAGAGGTGTAAATCTTATAAAAAGCGTTGAATCGGCTGTTAATCGAGCAGCATTCTCCTTTTTTTAAGCCGCAGATGTTTCTATCACCATCAACAAAACATTATGCAAATGGCGATCGGGTAACGCTAACCCAAAATATCCACTTAAATTTTTTAAAAATTATTTTACAGACCTTTTTGTTGAAAAAAATTCCGGAGTTTGCTTTTTATGAGTCCTTAAAACCAGAAGTAAAGTATGGCGTTAATTCTAGAATTGATTTTTTGCTACAAAAAACTGGAACACCTGATGGCTATCTAGAAATCAAAAATGTGCATTATAAAAAAGGAGACACAGCTTATTTTCCAGATTGCGTAACGGCAAGAGGGGCTAAGCATTTAAAAGAACTTTCCTTATTAGCAAGCCAAGGGATTAAGTGTTTTGTGCTTTATGTCCTTCAAATAGTAGAGTGTCATTATTTTGATGTTGCCCGTGAGATTGACCCCGTTTATGCAAAGGCTGCTGTGATGGCTAAAGAGCAAGGCGTTGAATTTTTAGCTTATAGTTGCGCTTTAAGCTTAGAAGAAATTTTTCTATATAAGAAAATTGAGGTGAAATAAATTTTTTATTGATTTTTCTAATTTAATTCCTATATAACTTACCTATTCAATTTTTATCATAAAGATATTTTAATGAAAAAAATATTTCAAATTTTATTAATTTCTTCTTTGTTTACAGGCGTTATGGCAAACGAAGAAATCAAGGACTCAACAAACTATCGTTTTAGCGATATTACTATAAAAACTTCAGAAGGTGATGACGTATCACTGGATGATGAAACTCTTGATGACTTTAAGTGGAAGTTGACAACAGGAAGTGATGAGACTAATCAAAATATCAAAAGATCACTAAAGATTATAACCTTTTGTGAGGAGTCAGAATTTTGTAATGATCTTTATGAACAAGTAATTCTTAAAAAGAAAGATCTTTCACTTTTTGTACAATTTTTTCTATATCCTGTTAAAAAGTACGAGGTAACGCCAGTTGATGTTTTGGGCATGCCTCGTCAAGCAGGAAAAGTGGATCTTGGTGATAATTTGCTTGTTGCTATTTACACAGATCTCGTTGAGCAGATTTATGATAACGTTTTTCCATCAGACGGTGAGAAACAAGAAGTAAATGAACTTCGTGAAATCATTCAAAAAAATGCTAAAGATCTACCTTTCCTTGGTCTTTTATTAGAAGAAAATAAAAAAAGAAATCCTTCTTTTGATCACCTCTTTTTCCAAGTAAAAGAACTAAATTATTTCATGAATTATTTCAAACATGCAGATTTTTCTGGTTTTATAAATCTTGAAAAACTTACATTACCAAGCTATGGGTCTTTAGAAAGCCTTGATAATTCACCAAGTTCTCTTAAAGAACTCATAATATTTAATGACCAAATGACCGTTATTGATCTTTCAAACCTTGTTAATTTAGAAGTTTTAAATTTTTATGGGCGCTATGTTTTAAACAAAGACTTTGAAATCATTGGATTGCCAAATCTTAAAAAGATAAAGAT
>DATDSS010000071.1:0-2893 GCA_035291245.1 Alphaproteobacteria bacterium
AACTCATGAAAATTAAAAAGTTTTACACAATTATATGTATAAATCGCAAGACAAAACGTGGCAAATAATGATAGAACTTAATGTAAGGTGAACATTTTTAGAAAAATAAGAGCAAACAAATGGCACAACCGCTTATGCCCAAAGCTACAGCTGTATGGTTAATTGATAATACATCTTTGACTTTTGAACAAATTGCTGACTTTTGTGGGCTACATATTATTGAGGTTCAAACTTTAGCTGACTCTGAAGTAGTTGGCATGGCTGGTATGGACCCTCTTGCATCCGGTCAACTTTCAAAAGAAGAAATTGAACGTTGCGAAAAAGATCAAAATGCTCGTTTGGAATTATTGCCGCCCGTAAGCGCTGATTCTATTTTAGGAAAAAGAGCTGGAAAATATACGATGCTCTCCAAAAGGCAAGAGCGTCCTGATGCTATTGCGTGGGTGTTAAAGCATTATCCCCTGCTGAGTGATTCTCAAATTTGTAAGCTCCTTGCAACTACAAAGCCAACGGTCCAAGCTGTGCGCTCAAAAACTCACTGGAACTCTCCTAATATCAAGCCAAAAAACCCTATTTCTATGGGGCTTTGTACACAAGAAGAGCTTGACAGCGTTCTTTTAAAGGCAAAAAAACAAGAGACTCTTCCACAAGACTGACGTTTTACTCAAAAATAATAAGCGATAGGCATAAAACACCACTTGGATAGCTGGTGTTTTTTTATTAATTAAAAAAAAATCATTTGAGGGATTGACAAAAAAACCAATTTTAGGTATCTATTAAGTATCCCAGGAAGAAAGCATAAAGCTTTAGAAACTTTCAAGGAAAAGTGGGGGTGTAGCTCAGTTGGTTAGAGCGTCGGCCTGTCACGCCGAAGGTCGCGGGTTCGAGTCCCGTCACTCCCGCCACTTTTTTTAAGGGGATTTAAAAGCAAATTCTTCATCTGCAAGAAAATCTTCTATAGTCGTAATATTTTTATTCCCATTCAACCGATTACTAGCGCATCTTAAAAGCATTTCTTGAATAACTGTCAAATTTAAAGGCAGCTGGCAGTGATAAATATGGGAGTCTGGCGTATTAATATCTTTTACCACAGGCTCTTTTTGACTGAAAAAAATCATAGGGAGCATAGCGTTTTCGTTTAAAAAAACGTGGGTGATTTTTTCTTTATTTACAGGATAGCGCAGCCTTTTTACAAGATCAGAAGCAGAAACTGATAAATCTT
The DNA here is from genome assembly GCA_035291245.1 of Alphaproteobacteria bacterium. Lineage (GTDB taxonomy): Bacteria > Pseudomonadota > Alphaproteobacteria > Paracaedibacterales > DATDSS01 > DATDSS01. The sequence continues at coordinate 1,223 of DATDSS010000071.1, forward strand.
GGGTATAAATAAGAAGTAAATCCAAGGCTCTTGAGTTTAAAAGAGCATCCGTTTTTTCAAGCGAGCTTAAAAAGTGAACTTCTTGAATTTTTAAGCCTTTGCTAAGGTTATGAATAGCAATAAGGTGCTGGGGAGGAAAAAACAAAGTAGCAAGACGCGCTTGCTTAAACAGATCAAGAATTCCAGCGTATTTCATAAAGAACCTACTTTCTTGGGTACCAGTTAAATAGCCTACCCAACAACCCTTGTGAGACTTTTTGTGCAGACTCTTCTAAGACTTCTTTTTCTAAAACTTTTTCACCCCCTTGAACTGCTGGCGTTTCAAAAAAGGCTGCGTTAAGAGTAAAGATAAGTTTTCCCTGACTTGTGGCACTCAAACTGCCCCTTAAAAGGGTTCCTAAATCAAGCTTATCTTTAAAAAAACTATTCTCTTGCAACGTTTTTAAAACGGTCTCGAATGTTAAAAGCTGCTCTTTTGTTAAATCCATCCTAAAAGGAACCTCAACAGGAGCGCTTAGAGTACTATCTTGTTGCAAGATATCTTTAAGGCTTCTTTCCTTTGGTTTTTTAGTCTTTTTAAGACTCATACCGTTTTTAATAGACTCCAAAAATGGGTTTACAATTTTTTTGGGCCTTTCTTTTGAATCAATATTTTTCTTTAAACTTGACCGATCGTATTCTTTTAACTCTTCAAGCAAAGACAGCTGTAAATTAGGGTTAATGGAGCGCAAATCAAAGCTTTGATGCTTAAGGTCAAGGGTTTTTTTTCTCCCTAAAGAAGGCGCAAGTGTCACATTTTTCTTAGATTTTTTGCTGGATTTAGAATCATTCGATAAAATAGATTCCTCCAAATTAACATGTCTTAAGGATTGTCTTTTTTGAAGAAGTGTTTCTTTATCAAGAGAAAAACTTTGTGTGTAAGAGGATTTTTTTAAAAGTGATTGACTTGTAAAATCTTCTTCGCTGGCCTTTGCTTCAAAAAGAAGACCTGGCATACATGCTAAAAAACTAATAAAATTTCTCATGTTTTCCCTATGCCTTTTAAGAGCTTACTATGTCATACTACTGATAAAAGTGTAAAAATTTCGTTAAACGCTCATGAAGAAAGTAGTTTTATGCATTTTGGATGGTTGGGGTGAAGGTAGTCCTGGACCAGATAACGCCATTTTTCAAGCAAAAACTCCCAATTGGGACTACTTTTTGTCCATATCCCCTCACCTTTTATTACAAGCCAGTGAAAGCTGGGTAGGGCTCTTACCAGGGCAAATGGGTAACTCCGAAGTTGGTCACATGACCCTTGGACTTGGCAGGAAATTGAAGCAAGACCTGGTGCGTCTTTTTGAGATTGTTCAAAACAACTCTTTAAAAGACCTATCCCCTTGGAGGAATTTTACTAAAGCGGAGAATAAAGATGTTCATGTGATGGGGCTTTTATCCCCAGGAGGTGTTCACAGTCATCAAGAACATCTAGGTGCTTTTTGTAAAGAACTTCATAGTCTTGGATTTACTATTTATCTTCACGCTTTTTTAGATGGAAGAGATACGCCGCCTTCCAGTGGTTATGGGTATTTAAAAGAATTTTTAGACGCTCACCCTTATGTTACTTTGGCAACGCTTAGCGGCAGATATTATGCCATGGATAGAGATTCCATGTGGGATCGTATAGAAAAA
>DATDSS010000072.1:0-7324 GCA_035291245.1 Alphaproteobacteria bacterium
TTAGATTGGGAATTGGAGCTTGAAGAGGTGTGAAAAAGAAGGGAGAATGAGACCCCCTTGTAAAAAAAGGCAAAAGAGTCTTTATCCTCCTTGAGGGGTTGCTTTTTACCCTCTTTTTTCTTTCATGGTTTCGATATAGGAAATGTAAAAGGTACTTGCCACAATAAGAGCAGCGCCACCTAGCGTCCAAAGAGTTGGAATCTCAGAAAAGAGTAAAAATCCAAACAAGGCCGCAAAAATAAATTCTACATACCTAAATGGCATAAGAGCGGAAGCTTCCGTTGCTGTGAAAGCTCTGTAGATGCATACCTGTATCAAGTTAGCGCCAATACCTAAAAGAATTAAAAGAGCTAGCTCTTGGAGTGTTGGTGTTTGCCAAACGAAAAGCAAGGGAATGGCAGCAGCTATTGTGGTTCCTAAGCCAAAATAAAACATCATGGTAAGCGTGTGTTCATTAGAGACCATCTTTTTTGCAAAAATATCAAGAGTTGCAAAAAGAATGGCTGCTGTAATTGGGGCAAGGGCCACAAGTTTGAAAGCCTCAGTTCCTGGTCTTAAGATAATCATGAGGCCCAAAAAACCAATGATTGTTGCAATCCAACGAGGGGCTTCCACGCGTTCTTTTAAAAAAACAACGGCCATGGGGAGGAAAAATAATGGTTGTGCAAACATAATTGTCGTGTTTTCTGACAAAGGCATAACGTTTACGGAATAACAACAAATACCAATAGCAGCAACGCCAATTAAAGCACGCCAAATGTGCATTTTTGGTTTAGATGTTTTAAAAAGTGAAGTTCCTTTAGGAATCATTAAAGGAAGCACTGTTAACATGCTAAATAAAAAGCGAAAGAAAATGATTTGAACGACGTGTAGCCTTTCACCAAGGGCGCGCATAAGTACGTCGTTGGTAACACTTACAAGGCTAATCATAATGGCCCAAAAGACACCTTGGGTGTAGCCTTTTTGTAAAAACCAACCAAGGAGTGTAGGGGGTTTTGGAGGGACAGTGGCTTTTTTGTTTTCCATTATGTTTTCCATAGGGATCGTTTCTTCAAGGAGAATTTTTTTAGCAGTACTTTGCATACACTTCCAGCTAATTACATATACATCGCTTCTTTTTAAAGTTTTTTTTTAAAAAAATCCACTAAAAAGAGAAAGGAAATTTTTTTATATGATATTTGAACTTATTTGGCATAACCAAGAAATGCCGCAAGTCAGCCTTCAAGAGGTTTATATGACTCATCAAGAAGGTAGCCGACCACTTTTAAATGTTTTGGCAGAGTCAAGCGAATCTTTTGTTTTAGATGCTGCGTGTGATTATGGGATGTCTTTTGCTTTTAAGGGAGAGATGCTCTTTAAAGGGCATTTGATGAAAGAACCCTTAAAGCTTCCAAGCGGGAAATGGTCCTTTCATTTTATAGCGCATAAGGGGGCTTCTAAGGAGAGTTTATGGAACTTGGTAAAAACACATCAATGTGCTGAAACGCTTCTTGAAAGAGAGGGGATTGATAGAAAGTTAAAAGTTTTTCAAGAGGCAACAACGGATCAGTTTTATTTTGATTTGAAGTCTTTAACTATTTCTTTTAGTGACTTTTTTACAAGTCCTCAAAGTCAGGTTTTTTTACCAAGTGAGGTGTTGGATAACTCGTTGAGCATTCAAGCTAAACCTTTGGAGATGGCAGTCGTGGATGTTTGGGCGGAATTTTGGTCAAAATATTACATTGAAGGGGAAGAAGATGTCAGCTTAAAGATTAGTGAAAGCTTTAAGGAGGGATTTTTAAGCACCTATCACCCTGAGTCATTTCAAAAAGCTTGGCCAAAGGTTGGAGCAGTTATAGCAGGAGGCTATCAAGTTGTTAAAAGCAAATTGAAATTTTTAAAAACTGTTGAGACTTCCCTTAATCAAAAAATTCATTACTTTAAGCCAAAACTGGTATTAAGTTGGAGCCATAAAAAGCAACTTGTAGAGCAGATGCGCTTTAGTGTTGAAGCAGACTTTAAAAAAGAACTGGGGCTCACTCAAAAGAGAAAGCTTTTAAACTTTAAGTTTGAAGATGGAGTCTATCTTAATGAAACGTTCTTTCATAGCCCAAAGGGTCAAAAATTAGCAAGTTATGTGAAAAATGTTGCAAATACTTATCAGAGATCTTCTTTGCGAAGGCAAACAGTTAGGTTTTGTATCCCCTTTGAAAGAGCGAAAGATTTAACGCTTAATCATCAAGTTGTTTTAAACGATATAGTGCCAGAGAGCTCAAGGTGGTCTGGCAAGGTGCCCCACTTAGAGTGGAGGCTTAAAGCAAGTGAGCAAGTGGTTTGGGTAAAAGCCCAAACTGTACCTTTTGGGGAGGCGATGGTTTTTGAAGGAATAATCCCTGATAAGACTTATCAAAGAGTAGAGCGCATAGAAAAAGCAGTGGTTAAAGATGTAGAGATAGTCAATGACCCTGGGGAAAAGGAAGTAAGAGAAGGAGGGGAAAAAGAGCCTACTAAAATTATTCTCCATTTAAGAGATCAAAGAAAACATAAAAAGGAGGTTGTTTTGTATGAGTAGGGGAGAGGTAATGCCATAAAAACTAAGACATGAGGGAGAAATGTTTATAAAACGGCAAAATTATACTTTTGAATCGTGGGATTTATCATTAACCACACAAAGCGAGCCTTTGATTCGGTATGAAATTGGGGGACGTGCAAAAAAGTCAGAAAAAACTATTCAAAAAATTTCAGCAATCTTTGAGTTTAAGCCACTTTTTGAGTTTAAAGATGTCAAAGTTTCAAGACAGGGATACCCTTCGTTGGATTTATACGCCAATAGAGAGGATATTTGTTCAGGTTTAGAATTTGATTTATTAAGCGTAGACCTTAAAAATGCAAGCCTTCAAAACTTTACCGCACTTTCAAATCAACTGGTTTTTACAACAGTTGGCCGGGATGTTTTATTCGAGGGGAAAGAGGACTTATTTCCTTTTGCAGGTAGATTTAAACAAACATTGGCATTACAAGATGTCAAGCAGCTTGTGGTTCAACTTTTTACAAAAAATAAACAGCTTATCACGCGGGTGAGTGTTTTGAATGACTGGCTGGAAAAAGGGCATTTTAGCACTCTAAACAAAGCTAAAATTTTAAATAAAGAAATAACGCTTCATCAGTGGGATCGTGTTTTAAAGCTTAACCCCCCTAGATTGGATTAAAAAAGGAGGCCTTAGGCTTCAAGATACGACGTCCTCAAGCATTTATAAGTCTTTTGATGCGCAAGACTATAAAAATTTCATCAATCAGATCAAAGTTTATTTTCTAAAGGAGGAAGAGTGATGGCTTTAGTTTTTGATAAAGATATTTTAGCACGTACAATTTACGGAGAAGCAAGGGGAGAGTATTTCTCTCGTGTGGGAGGGCTTAGCGCTTTAATAGCAGTTGGTAATGTGGTCCTTAACAGAATGAAAAGAAAAAAATGGTTTGGAACAACCGTAAGAGAAGTTTGTTTGAAGCCTTTTCAGTTTTCATGTTGGAATGAAAAAGATCCAAACTTTAGGGTGGTGAAGTCGGTTTCAAGGCAAGACCCGATTTTTGAGATTTGCTATCATGTGGCAGAGCAACTATGTGACGGGAGATGGCCTGATCTAACACAAAATGCTGATCATTATTATGCTGTAAGTATGAAGATACCCCCAGCTTGGGCAAAGGATAAAAAACCAACTATTCAAATTGGGGGGCACGTATTTTTTAACCTAGAAGCAAGTATTTAAGAAAAAAGGAGGATGCTATGGCGTTACCATTTATTGCAGCTGCATTAGGTTTGGCAGAATTTGTACCAACTATTGCAAAACTCTTAAAAGGTGATAAAGCACAAGATGTAGCCAAAGAGGTTGTTGTTGCTGCTAAACGCTTGACTGGTAAAAATGAGGTGGAGGAGTGTGTTGAGGCTTTTAGAACTTCTCCTGAATTAGTGCTTGCGTTTAAAAAAGAGGTTTTAAGAATCCAAGTGCAAGAGCAGCAGCTTTATTTAAAAGACCGTCAAGATGCAAGATCAAGGGATGTGGCTTTACTGCAAACAGGAAAGCATAATGTTAGAGCAGATATTATGGTGGTTTCAGCTGCGCTTGGGCTTATTTTTTGTCTTTATAGCTTAAGTAGTTATTCTGACAATTTACCAGGGGAAGCGGTTGGAATAATCTCGACCATTGCGGGGATTTTTGGAGCCTGCTTAAAAGATGCCTATGCTTTTGAGTTTGGATCGTCTAGGGGGAGTAAAGAAAAAGATAACGCTGTAGCTGTGTTATTAGAGAGGTCGGGTTCTTAAACCCACCCCATTTTTTCTTGCCATGCATGATAATCAGTTGCAGACAAAAGAGTTGTGGTGTTTAAGTCATGTTCAAAATCAGCAATAGCTTTTGTTGGAATGGATAAGACTTTATCTAAGACTAGAAGTTCTGCTCCATAGCCAGAACCATAGGAAAAACACAACATTTTGTCGCCTGGTTTCGATGATTTTAAAGCATTAACAACACTAATCCAAAGGCTTGCGGTATAGGCGTTTCCAACAACTTTATTCCATTCAAAATAAGGAGTTACTTTTTCTTGGACATAAGCGTTTAAGGCATTGGGGGTATATCCTAGTTTTAAAAAGAGGCCTTTAACGCCTTTTAGGGCCATCTTTGGGAAAGGAACGTGACAGCAAAGAGCTTTAAAGTCGTCTAAGGTGTGATCGGGACTTTGTTTTAAAAACTGTTCAACGGTTTTAAAAAGTGCTTCGGAGTAACACGCAACACTAGATTTAGCTTCGACTATGGGGAAATCGGTTCCAAATGGTCTCCAAAAGTCAAAGACAGGGCGGCTATAGGGATAGGACTTGATGTCAAAAGACGCAATGGTTGGGTTTTTTGTTAAGATGAATGCAACGGCCCCAGCGCCTTGGGTTGGTTCAGGCGGGCTTTTGGGTTCGTAATAGCAGGTGTCAGCTGCAATTACAAGGGCAGCTTGGTTAGCTGAAGAAGCTTTGGAATCTAGCCACTCTAGTGCTTGTTTAAAAGCAACTGTACCACCGTAACAGGCATGCTTGACTTCATAGGAGCGAATAGCGCCGGAAAGCCCAAGTTCATCTGCTACAAAGGCGCTAAGTGGTCTTGATTCATCAACAGAGCTTTCTGTTCCAACCACAAGCATACCAATATCGCTAAGGCTGCCTGGCCAAGACTCAAGAGCGCGTTTTGCAGCCCTTGACGCCATGTGGACAATTTCCATTTTATCTAAAGCAATGGACATTTTTTCGCAGCCAATGCCGTGTGCGTATTTTTCAGGATTTGCACCCCTTAACATTGCAAGGGCACTCGTCAAGAAGGCATGTGGAGGAATAGCTAGACCTAAAGAACTGATACCAATTTTGGCCATGGGAGTTTTTTTATAGGAGTATTATTATTTAGTATAGTGCCCATATATTAAAAGACTCTTAAGATAAAGCCAAGAAATGTTATAAAAGTTTGCGAAAATTTTCTTTAATAAGATTTTTAGGGTGTTAGACTTAGCAAAAGTTACTTTTGAATTATTGATCAGTTGATGAAGAGTATTAAAAAACTTGGCTTATGTTTTTTTGTTTTTTGTGGTTTGGCCTATGGGGTTGAAACAACTTTCGGTGACATAGAAGTTGATACCTCTAGCGGGTATTTAGCAGTTTATAAAAAAGTTAGATCCGTAAAAATCGAAGGTGTGACGTATCCAATAGAGCGTTATGAGGAACGAGAGTTCAATGAAAAGAATGGTATTACAGAAGAAGAAGTTTTTGGTTTGGGTGTCTTGTTTATCAGTTCTTATAGCTTTATTCAGCCAGATTTTTTGAAAGCATGTTTTGACGATAACGTCCCTAAGGACGTGATGGAATTAGGTTACGGAAAGGGTTCTTTGTACCAAGAGTTTTTAAGTGAGGCTTCAAAGAGGCCAAATGTTACTTATTCCTATTATGGAATTGATTATTATCACGAAAATTTTACACAAATTGGAGCGGTTCCTTTTCCAGGCAATGTTAAGCCTTATTTAGCATTAGGGAAGGTGAATCTTTGTAGGAATCTGGTTAAGGATTTTTATAAAAAAATGGATTGCCTCGTTGCTTTTCACTTTTTACACTGCCTAAAACCGTGTGATTTTATAATGACTCTTAAGCTTGTGGCAGATGTTATAAAACAAGGAGGGAAGGCTTTTCTAACGCTACACAGTACACATTTATCCTATGGGGAAACTTTGCAACAGAAATCATACATGGGCACTAAGTATGATGACCGACTCATAAATGGGGATGAGTTGCCCTTTTGGGTTACTAGAGCTGAAAAAAGCTATATGACAGTTGACCCTTATAATTTTTCAAGACTGTTAGAAAAATTTGGTTTTAAGGTGGATGTGGCGGGATTTTATGAACAGGATACCTTTTGCCAAAAGACTAAAAAGAAAATGTTGCTTCAATACACAGGCTTTGTCGCAACAAGATTAGAAAATGACATAGATGAAAAGGAACTTGATAAACTAAAAAGGAAAGTGCTTTCTAAGTTTAAATAAATAGATTTTTTATACTAAAAACATTGGCTTCAAGGCCAAGGATTTTTGATTTCTTTTTTAGTAGTGCGATCTCTCTTTCGTTTAAACAGTCTTCTAGGAGAAGAAGGTGTGTTGGTCTTCTTTTTAAAAAGTCAAGGTCGGCTAAGGCCTCATCAAGCTCATGAACGGTTGCAAGTATTTTGAGTCCGTGAAATGTGCGACCTACTTCTTCTTTGTCTTTACAAAGAACCCCGACAGGAAGAAGTTTTGAATCATAGCGAAGAATGTTTAGTAATACTTCTGCTAAATGCCCGTCGCCGATAATTAAGGCTCTCTTAGATAGGACGGGCTTTAATAAAATTTCTTTTAGTGCATGACGCTCTATCCAAAGTCTATAAAAAAAACGAGGAACTAAAATAAGGCACATGGTGAGCTGGGATGTTAAAATCATCGCAAATCCAGGAAGGGCCTCTGCTTGAGACATCAGCAATGTTAGGGGTTTTGCTAAAAAACTGGCTACAACAACGGCTACAAAGATTATGAATGTGTCAAAAAGAGATAAAAATCTCCATAAGCCTTTATAGCTTTGAAACCAGGCGAAGATTGAGCAGCAGACAAGACTGTATACAAAAGAGAGTTTTGTAAGATAAGAAACTGTAAAGTCGCTCATCTCGGTGCCAAGCATTAGGTAAAGCGCTAAAGGAATGCTGAAAAAAGAAACGGTTGTGTCGTATAAACAAACGAGCCATTCTTTTTTTAAAGGGAGTTGTTGACGAGTTGTTGCCATTATTCTTTTTTTCCTTTA
>DATDSS010000073.1:0-5339 GCA_035291245.1 Alphaproteobacteria bacterium
TCCCTTCCTGTACGCTTGCTTTTATTTCTGGTTTTTTCTGTCTTTTTGGGGTCTTTTGTCCCTATGGAGATAGTTAAAGGTGGCTACACAGCAAGCATTGTATTAATGGATATGCTGATGTTTTTTCTTCCTTTTATCGTATTTGTTTTAATATTTTCTTCTTTTTTAGAAAACACGTCCATTAGCTTAAAATGGGTGGTTGTAATGATCTTAGGATCTATTTCTTCTAACCTGCTGGCTTTATGGACTGGCTATGGCGCAGGGATTTTTGCCCTTAAAATCGCAACAATCGATACAAGCACCGTAAGCTTTTCTTTTCAAAATAGCTCGTTGTCCCCCTATTTTAAACTGCCCTTACAGCAACTTCTTGCCACTGATAAGGCTGCATTTTTAGCACTCTTTATGGGGTTTAGCTTAAGACTCATCCCACAAGAAAAAGTAGAAAAATTAGCTAAAGTTGTTTTGATCATTAAGAGACTTGTTTTTTCCTTTGTTCGCGTAGGATTTGTAAAGCTTCTTCCGTTGTACATTATTGGTTTTGGCTTAAAGCTTGGACTAGAAGGGACCTTATCCCAAGTTGTTAGACATCTTGGACCTGTTTTTTTTATAGAGTGGGCAAGCGCTCTTTTGTATTTAGCCTTTTTCCTTTTTGTTATTAGCAAGGTTTTAAAAACTCCTTATAAGAAAATGCTTTTAACATTTCTTCCAGCAGGAACAGTTGGATTTTCCACCATGTCAAGCGCTGCTTCTCTTCCTCTTATTTTACAAGCTTCTGAGGCTATTGGCAAAAAACCTGCTTTTTCTCGTTTTTCAAGCCCCTTTTTATCAAACGTCCACATGATTGGAGATGATATTAGCTTGGTTATACTTTCCCTTTTCCTGGTTTCTTTTTCAGGAGGAGAAATCTTAACGCCTTGGGCTTTTTTCTTGTTTAGTATGTCTTTTTTCTTGGCTAAGTTTTCTTGTGTTGGGCTTCCAGGAGCAAGTGTGCTGGTTGTCTTGCCTGTTTTACAAGAGCATTTTGGCTTTAGCGCAGAAACACTTACGCTTATTACTACCCTTTATATTTTACAAGACCCAATTGGGACTTTTACAAATGTCATGGGGACGACTGGCCTTGTAAGCCTTCTTTCAACTTTTGTTCAAAAAAAGCATAAAAAGGAACGTAGTCCCCAGATTGCTGGCTAAACGTAGCCGTCTAAACGAAGGCCCTAAATACAAACTGCTTAAGCTTTTAAGTAAATTGCTTTTCACAGCAATTTCCTCTAAGGTCTTTAACTATTAGACCTTAGAGCTTTTCAACAACTTCTATCATTTCTTTGATTGAGTATCTGGGGCGGCTTGAGATAGTTTGAAAAACTCTTCCTAAATATTCCCCTATTAAGCCAATACCCGTGATTGCAACGCTTACCAGAAAGATTAAAATAGCCAAAAGTGTAAAAAGCCCCTCTGCCTCAGGCCCTATGATTAAGCGCCTTATAAACATGTAAAAGACTAAAAAGCCGCTAAGCGTTGAAACGCACAATCCAAAAAGAGTGAAAATCTGTAAAGGAATTAGGCTAAATCCCGTGACAAGATCAAAATTCAAACGAATTAAGCTATAAAGCGTGTATTTAGATTCTCCGGCAAATCGCGCCTCGTGCTTGACTTCAACTTCTACTGGAGATTTTGAAAACTTATAGGCCAGGGCCGGGATAAATGTAGAGCGCTCTTTACTTTCAACAATTTTATCAATGATCGCTCTATCATATAGACGAAGCATACACCCTTGATCCTTCATACGAATATCTGTGATGCTTTCTCTTATTTTATTAATAATTTTTGAAGCATAGGTCCTAAAGAATGTATCTTGGCGGTCTGCCCTATAACTTCCCACACAGTCATGACCTTGATGATGGGCTTCTAATAGTTTATAAATTTCTTCTGGAGGGTTTTGAAGATCTGCATCGAGCGTTAACACGACATCACCCTTTGCTTTTTCAAAAGCCGCCATAATGGCCATGTGCTGTCCAAAATTGCCTTGAAAATCAATAATTCTTACGTGCTTTGGTCTTTCTTTAAAAAAAGTTTTCAATAAGTTTATAGAGTTGTCACGACTACCGTCATTTGTAAAAAGAATTTCATACTGGCAAGAAAGACTATTTAGGGCGGGCACCAGACGTTTCCAAAGAGTGGGCAGATTTTCTTCTTCGTTATAAACAGGGATAACAATACTTAAAAAAGTCATTAAGATTTTTTATTAATAAAGAGTTAAGTTGCTTTAGTTTTGCTAGAAACTAAGAGACTTGTCAATCTTGAGGCAACACGTAAAGAAAGCCTAAGAGATGATGGGGGGATATAAACCCCTTAAAAAATCTTAAGTTTTATTAAAATAATATCTACAATTAATTGAATATTAACAGGGGAATGTTAAAGTGATAGTCAAAGAGCCATGTAACTAAAAATTATAGGAACTAAGGATGACTGAAAAAGCAACAATTACCGTTGGAGATAAAACAGTAGAGCTGCCAATTTTAAAAGCAAGCCTTGGCGCCTCTGTTGTGGATATAAAAGACCTGTACAGTAAGACAGGCTTGTTTACCTTTGACCCTGGGTTTACAGCCACTGCTGCTTGTGAGTCCTCTATTACTTATATTGATGGAGACATAGGTGAACTCCTTTATAGGGGCTATCCCATTCAAGAACTTGCTGAAAAAAGCACTTTTTTAGAAGTGGCCTACCTTTTAATGCATGGGGAACTCCCTAAGCAAGAACAGCACGAAGAGTTTACAAGCTCTGTCACCAGGCACAGCATGGTTCACGAACAAATCAGAAGCTTTTATCAAGGATTTCGCCGTGATGCCCATCCAATGGCTATTATGGTAGGAGTGGTTGGAGCGTTATCTGCCTTTTATCACGACAGCCTTGACATTCATGACCCAAAACAACGAGAAATTGCCTCTCATCGGCTTATTGCCAAACTGCCAACCTTGGCTGCGATGGCTTTTAAATACTCCCACGGTCAACCTTTTGTTTATCCTAAAAACGAGTTAAGCTATTCTGGCAACTTTTTAAATATGTTGTTTTCAAATCCTTGTGAGCCTTATAAGGTCGACCCTATTTTGGAAACAGCCATGGATCGGATTTTAATTTTACACGCTGATCACGAGCAAAACGCTTCAACGTCCACTGTTAGGTTGGCTGGCTCAAGTGGCGCCAATCCCTTTGCTTGTGTTGCAGCAGGCATTGCTTGTCTTTGGGGGCCTGCTCATGGGGGAGCAAATGAAGCTGTTTTAAATATGCTAAAGCAAATTGGATCCAAAGACAAAATTGGAGAATACATTAAAAAAGCCAAAGATAAAGACGACCCTTTTAGGTTAATGGGCTTTGGTCACAGAGTTTATAAAAACTATGATCCGCGCGCTAAAATCATGCGCCAAACCTGCGAGGAGGTCTTAGAAACCTTAGGTACGAGAAATCACCCTCTTTTAGAGCTGGCCATGAGTTTAGAAAAAATTGCAAGAGAGGATGACTATTTTATTGAAAAGAAACTCTATCCAAACGTAGATTTCTACTCAGGTATTATTTTTAAAGCTATGGGCATCCCAGAAAGCATGTTTACGGTACTTTTTGCTCTTGCAAGAACAGTTGGATGGATCGCACAATGGCAAGAGATGATAGCAGATCCTTACCAAAAAATTGGCAGGCCGCGGCAGCTTTATAAAGGTGTTACAACGCGTTCTTACGTAAAAATGGAAAAAAGGTGACTTTAAACTATGCTAACCCCTTCTAATGATAACATTTGTTCTTTTAAAAGGGCTTTTTTGAGCCTCTTTTTCCTGTCCTTATGGTTTTTGATTGGGGGGCATGTGCTTAACTATTTAAAGGGGTAGGAAGATGCTCTCTTTTTTGTTTTCACCCTTATGCGTGAATTGTAAAAAAGAGACAACGCTTGCCCATACCTTGTGCGAGGATTGCTGGAAAGACTTGAAAGTTGATGCAAAAGAGTTTTGTTTACACTGCTCAAAAAAAACCCCTGACTTGATGATGGATGAGTTTCAAAAAAAATGTTGCAGTAAGTCGTCTTTAAACCAACAAGGAATTTCCCTTTTTGTTTATGAAAAAACAGCCAAGGATTTAATATTAAAATTTAAACATGGTGATGCCCTTTATTTAAGTCGTTTTTTTACAGCACTTTTTAAAACCTTAAAAGAAAATAACTGTTTAAAAGACGTTGATTTTTTAACACCTGTCCCCCTTCATTGGAGCAGGCATTTTTATAGAGGTTATAACCAGGCCGTGATTTTATGTCAAAGTTTAAAAAAAGCCACCGGCATCCCTTGGGTCCCTATTTTAAAAAAAGCTTCTTATACAAAAAGTCAAGGACATCTGTCTTTTGAGGCACGCAAAAAAAACGTGAGGAATGTCTTTAAAATCTCTGAAAAGAGGATGGAAAAAGTAAAAGGAAAGACGATCGTTTTAGTAGATGATGTGTGGACAACCGGGGCAACAGCCAGGGCTTGTATTAAAAAACTCTACGAAGCTGGAGCACGAAAAGTAAGTGTGGTAACTTTGTGTAAGGTATCTACAAAAAACGAAGGAGACTTTAATGACTATTGAAATTTATACAACAACAGTTTGTCCCTATTGCGTAAAAGCTAAGGCATTGTTTCAAAAAAAGGGTGTTTCTTATACAGAGATTGATGTGTCTCAAGATGAAGAACTCCGTTTAAAAATGACACAAAGAGCAGGAGGAAAACGAAGCGTTCCCCAAATTTTTATCAATGATCAACACATTGGTGGCTGCGATGATTTATATGCTCTTGATGGACAAGGCGCACTAGATCCTTTGTTACAAAAGCTTTAAAAAAAGGGGGATTTAATTCCCCCAAAAAATCTTATTGATTTTGATTTCTCATGGCAACTACCATTGCGTCACCAACTGTAAAAAGACTTAAACCAAGGCCTATTAATTCACATCCTTCAAGTTTTTTAATTTTATGTAGCTGCAAATTTGTAATTCCTACCCAAAGTGTTTTTAATTTGGGACAGTTCAGAACATCTATTGAACATAGGTTTTCATTAACGGCTACAGTTAGATTGTCTAAATCATTTAAACAGCCAAATTTAAGTTTTCTTAGATTATTATGAGCCAAAAAGAGTTCACTTAAATAGGGTTGATAAAAAAAATCGATAGATTGTATGCGATTTCCCGTTAAAATCAATTTTTTCAACCTAAAAAGTCCAAAGGGGTCAAATTTGATAAGGTTGTTTTTTGCAAGATTTAAGCTTGTTAAGCGAAAAAACAAATGATCAAGGGGCTTTTTATCTTCATGCAAGTTATAGTAAAAAAGTGCTTT
>DATDSS010000074.1:0-3573 GCA_035291245.1 Alphaproteobacteria bacterium
CACCCTGAATAAAAAGGGCAGGATTTTAAGAGTTTGGAGGAGGTAGGAAGAATTGTTGATATTTTTTCTTACCCTCCCACTGGGATTTAGCTGACGCAGCAGATTTAGCTTTAATAGGAGGGATTTCTTGGGGGCCATGCTTGAGGGGGAATTATTGAGGGTTTTACGTGGGGGCGAGAATGCGGGTTTTATTCGAGGGGGATTTCATAAGGGGATTTCATTGTGGGTACGAGCGATTTTTACGGGGGTACACTCTTCGCCCAGTACACAGAGCATCGGGGAAGTTCCAGCATCTGCACATATCTCGCCCTTTATTCAGGGCATCACTTTTTAGGACCCCGTCCATATTCCCATCAATAATAGTAGGGCCCACCTCAATTTTTTAGTTCAAAAAGCACAAAAGCGCGATTTTTTGCGATGAATCGAGATTGGACTTATCAAACCAAAACCTTTAAAAACTCTAGGATTTATCTTTCTTTTTTTATGTTTCCTCTTAGGTCTTCTTCAGATTTTCTCGTGGTTTTAAAGTCCCACGTGAAGGCGCCCACCCTTGCCTATCAAGCACACAACTTATAGTTCTTGGGTAACCTGCTTCAAAATCTCACCTTTAAGAGTTGCTTTTTCGTTATTTATTATTGTTTTAAGCTCAATTTACTAATAAAGTCTTAAAAGTGATCAACTTTTAAAATATCATCAGCAAATCTCACCCCAAGAGCTTGTCAAGGACTGACCAATAAGCCAGTCTTCCTCACCGCCACTTACGACTTTACTATAAGAATGGTTAAGGAGTGGTTAAGGACAGGCGGGATTTCCCCTGAGCATTCTCGCCGCCCGTGCATTTCGCCGTCCGTGCATTTTTCCCAATAAGCCCACCAAAAGCATCAAGAGCACTCTCAGCTTGACACTCCAAACCTCTCCTTTGGGGGGGTAATAATTTATGCGGGGTGGTAAGGTATTATACACTAACGAATTTACTTTTTTATAATCTTCAGGAATAATCCTTCTTAAGAACCCTCCAGCTGTTTAAAAAATAAAAACCATGAGTATTCGTCTTCTTAATCCTACTCTTATTAACCAAATTGCAGCAGGTGAGGTCATTGAACGTCCGGCTTCTGCTGTGAAAGAGCTTGTGGAAAATTCAATTGATGCGGGTGCCACAAAGGTTCACGTTTTTTTACGAGATGGAGGCAAAGCTTTTTTTAGTGTAACCGATGATGGTTTTGGTATGGCCCCAAAGGATTTAGAGCTTAGCATAGAGCGTCATGCCACTTCTAAAATTCCAGATGAGGATTTGTTTAACATTCAAACATTTGGCTTTAGAGGAGAAGCTCTTGCCTCCATTGGGGCGGTTTCTCGTCTTAAACTCACTTCAAAGCAAAGAGGATCTGATCAAGCGTGGTCTTTGGAAGTTGAAGGTGGTGTAAAAGGTTCTGTAATGCCAGGAAATCTTCATGAAGGAACAACAATTGAGGTAAGAGATTTATTTTTTGCAACCCCAGCAAGATTAAAATTTTTAAAGTCATCTTTAAGTGAAACACAGCAAATTCAAGATAGTCTTATTCGCCTATCTTTAGCTCATCCTCATGTTTCTTTTAAAGTAAGCGATGATCATAAAACGCTTCTTGATTTAAGTTCTCTTAACCGGTTAAAAGATGTTTTTGGAGAAGAAATCTTAAAAAACAGCCTTTCCCTCGAGGAAGTTAGCAGCTCTTTTCAACTTCAAGGAATTGTCAGCCTTCCGACTCATCATAAAAGCACCTCGACATTTCAATACTTTTTTGTAAACAATAGGCCCGTTAAAGATAAAGTCTTACAAAGTGCTTTAAAAGTAGCTTTTATGGACCTTATTCCAAGGGATAAATACCCAATTGCGTGTTTATATCTAACGCTTCCCTTTGAAGATGTGGACGTAAACGTTCATCCTGCAAAAACCGAAGTCCGTTTTAAAGACCCTCAAGCTGTTAAAAATTTTATCATTTCAAGCGTTAAAAAAGTTTTAAGAGAAAGCGTGCCAAAAACGTCTTCTTATTTGAATGAGAAAACTATAGAGTCTTTTAAAGTAGAGCCTTTTAAAGCAGGACTTCAACAAGATCAAAGATCTCCTTCGTTTCAAGAAACCTTACCCCAAGGGAATGCGCCTTTAAGGGGGCAGTTTTCTCAAGAATCTTTACCCACAAATTATAGTAAAGCCCCTTATTTTTCACAAATACCAACGCCTAAATTTTCATTGCAAGAAGAGTCGCACTCCTCCTCTTTTCAAGAAGAATCCCCTTCTTTTTTTACAAATATTGCAGAGGATCTATCGCTTCCCCTAGGGGTGGCCAAAGCCCAGCTTCATAATTCTTATATTGTGTCTCAAACACAAAATGGCTTGATTTTGGTAGATCAGCATGCAGCTCACGAACGCATTAACTATGAGAGTCTTAAAAAAAGTGTCAAAGAAAGTGGGGTAAGTTGCCAAAATCTGCTTTTGCCAGAAGTTATAGAGCTGCCTCAAATACTTTTACCAACTTGCAAAGACTCCTTAAAAGAGCTTGAAAAATTTGGTTTTTACCTAGAGCCCTTTGGAACAACCTCTGTTTTAGTGTCGAAAGTCCCTGTTTTGCTTGCTCACGATAATCCAAAAGAAATCATTTTAGAAGTACTAGATGAGCTAAAAAACAGTCAAACAACGACGTCTTTAGAAGAAAAATTGTTAAAAAAGCTGGCAACATGGTCTTGTCACCATAGCATCAGAGCCAATCACAAGCTAAGCCTTGAGGAAATGAACGCTCTTTTAAGACAAATTGAATCAACACCGTTTTCAAGTCAGTGTAATCATGGAAGGCCAACTTTTATTGAGCTGTCCTTAAAGGATTTAGAAAAACTTTTTGAAAGAGCTTAAGGAACACAAGCTAAGTTTTGTTGAGGGGAAGATGTTTTTAAATGATGAGCTCTTTTACAAAAAGACTCTAAAAGACCAGAAGAACTTTTGGATAAAGAAGTCGCAATTGCTGCATTTAAAAAGAAGTTTCCTTTTCTTAACTCAAAAAAGACTTCACAGGTCACTAAAACCTTCTGTGGGGAAAGTTCTTTAAAAACCCAAGAAGTCTGTAAGTTTTTGAAAGTTTTATCTTCACAAGTTGCTTTTATCCAAAAAGGCCTTTCATACGTAACAGTTGATATATAGTCTAAGCTAAAAGGCCCAGCGCCAATTTTTAAACGCCCTTTAAAACTTTGTGCTGATTCCTCAAACACTTGCGATGAGTGAACACCAGGTAAAAATTCTTGATAGCGCTTAACGTCTAAGGCAATTGAAAAAAGAAAATCTATGGGAAAATAAAGCTCTTTACTTTTTGAAACGTAAGGCACTTTTTTAAAATTAAAGTCATAAGCAGTGTTTTAAATGATTGTAAGGAAAGAAAATGAAAAATACAATCAGGGCTTCTTTTTAAGGCAGGGCCTACGCACGAAGAATTTTCTTGACAGAGTTGGCGAGATGTTTAAAGGACATAGCATTTTTGCGCATCAGAGATTTAATGGATTGTTGGGGCTTTTCTTTCAGTTTCACTAAAACAGCAAGAGCCCATTTGC
>DATDSS010000075.1:0-2244 GCA_035291245.1 Alphaproteobacteria bacterium
CTTCCCTCATCCAAAGGCCACTTTCGGTTATAAAAAATGTCCCTGTTGTGGGAGTTTTATTCTTAATATGAACTGTTTCCAGTTGATGAAAACGTTGCAACATGCTTGATCCCATCGGTTGAATCACAAGAGTATACAAAATGCCTGTTGCTAAGCCATATAAAAAAAGCCCCTGAACAATCTTCCAAATAGAAACACCACTGGTTTTAATAACAACCATTTCTTTTGTGTGATTGAGTCTCCAAAATGTCATAAGCACTGCTGCAAGCGTTAGAAATGGTAAAAACTGCCCCAAGTGAAGGGGGGATTTTAAAAGAGCCATTTCAAAAACGGCTCCAAGAGTAATTTGCGGCTTATTGATGGTCCTTCTTAAAAGCTCAACTGATTCTAGTAACAATAGAATTGAGCTTAAGGAAAGAGCTATGAAAGCAAACCATTTTAAATAAAGCTTACCAATATAAAGATGAAGCGTTCTAAATAAGTACATTAAAAAATCAAAGCCTCATCTAATTTGAGTATTTCTTGTTCATTTTGAATAGAGATCTCGTGAAAATGAAAGTTCATAAAACCTTTCATAAACCCTCCCTCCTAGTGCACTTAATTTTAGCAGGGGTTTTTAGCAAAACAATCAATAAGAACAATAAACCAAAAACCAAACCATAAGCTGTTTCAAAAGCTAAGAAAAAAACATGTGAAGAGTTCAAAAGAACATAAAGAATAATATAAAGCCCCAAAACAGCTAACAGTGTAAGCCACACAGGCTTAAAAGACTGCCTTCTTGGAGTTAGGCATTTTAACATTAAAAAAACGCTTAAAAGGCTGGCAATAATACTTAAAAAAGGAATTAAAAGTCGTTGGTGCGCCTCTGCTTTTTGGCGGCTTTTTTCAAAATCTGTTAAAGATTCACTTGGATTTAAAAGTTCGCCTAAATGTTTTTCATACGTTTTGATATTACGTTGTTCTTTTGGACTTGAAAAAGAAGTTAGGTCGTATAAAAGTGTTTCAAACTCTAAAAGAGTTGGAGAGCTATCTTGTTTTTCTTGAAATCTTGAGCCCTTTTGCAGCATGAGTTGATAAAGACCTTTTTGGTAATAAATTTCCCCTTTTTGAGCGGTGATGGTTTGAGAGACCACGTCCTCTTTTTTTCGTTGATCATGAATAAAAACACCTTCCAGGCGCCCACCTTTTGACTTTTGAATAAAAACAGTAACGCCCTTAATAGACGTAAATTGCGATTGTTGTATTAAAAGAGCAGATAATTCATGGCGAAGAGAAAATTCTTTATCCCTAAACGTAGAAAAGCTATGGGGCAAGATACCAATATTAATGATTAAGTGAATCACAACGGCCATAAAACTTACTAAAAAAGCAGGCCTGGCTAAAAACCAATCGCTTGCTCCAGATGTTCTCATAACCACCATCTCATGGTCGTTAATCAGGCGGTGATAAACAAATAATACCGAAAATGTTAAACAAAGAGGAAGAACAAGCGAAATAATATCTGGGATCAAAAGCCCCACTAACGAAAAAAAGTCTAAGAGAGAAACGTTTTTGTTAACAATAATTTCCATAAATCTTAAGGATTGCGTTAACCACACGCACCCAATTATAATAAGAGGCAAAAAAAAGGTGCTAATTGCAATTTTACGGGTTATATATGCTATAAGTAGTTTCAACTTTTTTGGTATTTTTGTTAGGCCTTTATATAAAGGCATTCTAGCCAACTTTTAATAAGAGAGCGACTGTTTTTCTATGATAAATAAAAATTTGATATCTTTTGTTACTCTAGGTTTCTTAATTGCAAGCTCAGGCTTCAAAGCTTTTGGCGCAACTGCAGCGCCTACTCCAAAAACACAAGCGCAAAAAAGCAAGCAAGCTCCCAAAGGCAAGCCAGCTCCTACTCCAGATGCTGTTGCTGTTATCGTTGCCAAAGTAGGCTCAAGTGCTATTACCAAAAAAGATGTTCTAGAGCGCATTAAACTTACAATTCTTACAAGTGGCCTAAAGGACTCACCTTCTTTACGAGCTGAGATGTATCCTCAGGTTTTAAAGGGTCTTATGGATGAAAGAACACAGCTTTTTGAAACCGCTAAATATAAATTTGAAGTGCCCGAAGCAGAAGTAGGGGCTGCTATTGAAAACCTTGCAAAAGATAACAACATGGCTAAACAAGGGCTTCTAACTCTTTTGCAAAACAATAAAATTGACCCTAATACTTTGAAGGATAGATTAAGAGCTCAAATT
>DATDSS010000076.1:0-2356 GCA_035291245.1 Alphaproteobacteria bacterium
GCCTGTTTTACGCTTCCTTCATCGAATTAACTGCACGCTTAAGATACTCCTCAGTTAGGCCAAATACGTTGCTAAAACCAGATTGGAAAAATTTTAGGTATTTTGGATTAATTGGTTCGTTTCCATTAGGGTATTTATGAACGTTAAAGGTTGCATACGCATACTCTCTGTTTTCCATAAATAATTCATTTTTATAAGTAACAGAAAACTCCCACACGCTTCCGTTACCAATGTCATTAGGTTTTCCTTTAAACCCGAGCTTTGCCAAACCAGAAACCAAGTCACCCCATGTGGGGCGATTTTCAGTGGAAAAAACATTTTCAAGAAGAAAAGAATACAAGCGCTCTTCATAATTTGAGAGTTTTGTAACAGGCTTTGTTGACTTTTGTTTTTTTTAATTCTTGGTGATAGCTGTGTTCTTTTTGAAAATAGTTATCCTCAAACACATAATCTTCCTCTTTATGTTCTGGAATAGTTGGTAGTAGGGTAGTTATAGAAAGAACTGATTCTTCAAGAGCTTGAGAAGGACTACAAATAGGAGGTTCTATTTTCTGGAAAGCTTCACTTTCTTTAAGAAGATTTGATAAAGTCTGATCAGTTTCAATTATCTCGTGAAGAAATTGATTTCTTTCCAAATTTTCTAAGTGTTCTTTTTCTGTTATTTCTTCATGGTATAAACGTAAAGCATCTTCAAGTTTTTTTTGATAATTGATACCTCCAAAAATCCTTTTAGAAAGACCTATGTTTTCTCTTAAGTTTTGTACCTTTTTTAAAGATTTTTCCCCCTCCAAAAATAATTTTCTATAAGAAATATTTTTTTCACTATAGTCCATTTTTTGTATGTAAGCTTTCAATAAATCTGGGGATAATTTATGATTTAATCCTTCTTTAATAGCTTCATCGCGAATAGAGCGCATTTTCTCAGTAAAACTCTCGTAATATGCGTTTTGCAACTTATCTAAATTTTCTGCCAATCTTATGTATATATTCGTTATAGCGCATCATTAAAACTGTGATAGATTGTATCTGCTTGTTTGGCTTCACTTTTCCTAAAATCTTGTAAAGACATAATAGATGTTTCAAGATCTTCTTTAGAAAAAATACCTTCTAGTTTTGAGACTCTAACAAAAGACCTTTGAAATTCTTCTTTTTGTTCATTAATGGTCAAATTTTCAGAAGCCCATAAAGAAGAAAAACTTAATAATAAATTTAAACTTATATAACGTATTTTCATTTTTCAGATAAAAGTGATTTTAATTATTACCTTTATATAATATTTTATTTTTTAATTTCAAACTTTTTTATTTAAGAGCTCCAAAAATTTAAGCTTTTTAAGAACTTCCGCCGCCTAAATCCCCCCAAATTTCTTTAACTTTTTTAAAAAATCCAGATGATTCTGGGCTGGTTGACTCAGATTTTCCTGCTTTTTCAAATTCTTCTAAAAGTTCTTTTTGCTTTTTAGTTAAGTTCATAGGTGTTTCAACGATGGCTTCAATATACATATCTCCCCTTTGAGAAGCTCTTAAAACACTCATACCTTTTCCTTTTAACCTAAAGTTATGAGACGTTTGCGTTCCTGATGGGATTTTCACTTTCATAGGAGTCCCTTCAATGGAGGGTACTTCGATTTCTCCACCAAGAGAGGCTGTTACCATGCTAATTGGAACGCGGCAGTGCAGGTCTTTTTCCACCCTTTTAAAGAAACGATGAGAGGTCAAAGAAATAAAGACGTATAAATCTCCACTTGCTCCCCCTCTAAGGCCCGCCTCCCCTTCCCCACTTAGACGAATACGTGTTCCTTCGTCAACACCTGCTGGGATTTTAACATCCAGATTTTTTTCTTTTCTGACACGTCCTTGACCAGAGCATTTTTTACAAGGTTTATCAATGGTTTGGCCCATACCCTGACAAGAGGTACACGTTCTTTCAATTGTAAAAAATCCTTGGGAAGTGCGTACTTTTCCTCGCCCACCACACGTCTTACAACGAACAGGTTGAGAGCCCCCCTCGCCTCCAGTCCCATGACAAGAATCACAAGAAGAAGTCCCTGTGAATTTTACTTTTTTGGTGCATCCTTTAAAAGCTTCTTCAAGGCTTATGTCCAAGTTATAGCGCATGTCAGCGCCTCTTGTTTGGGTTTGTGGGCGTGCGCTGCCACTTGCTGCTGCCCCAAACATTTCATCAAATATGTCTGAAAAAGAAGAGCTGGAAAAATCAAAACCAAAAGGATTGCCTCCTCCAAAACCACCGCCTGCTTGACCGCCTCCCATGCCACCTTCAAAAGCTTGGTGACCAAAACGATCGTAGGCTGCTCTTTTTTGTTCGTCTTTTAAAACGTCATAGGCTTCACTTATTT
>DATDSS010000077.1:0-10104 GCA_035291245.1 Alphaproteobacteria bacterium
GTTCTTATCAGGGTGATATTTCATCGCAAGCTTTCTGTAAGCTTTTTTCAGCTCATCAGCAGAAGCCGATTTTGAAACGCCTAGTAACTCGTAATAATCTTTTTTAGACATCAGAAAAGATACTCCTTTTTATATTAAGAAGCCCTTGCTAGTCAAAAAACCAGCAAGGGATAAACTTAAGTTTTGGCTAGCTTAGCCATTTTTCTTATCAGGATTGACTTCTTCAAAATCAGCATCCACAACGGTTCCTTCTTGGGCTGTTGAACCTTGAGGTTGCTCAGCTGAAGCAGAGTCTGCTGCTGCACTTTCTTGAGAAGCTTTGTACATGGCTTCTCCCATTTTCATTGAAGCCTCAGTAAGAGCTTGTGTTTTTTCAGAAATAACAGTTGGATCCTCTTGGCTCAAAGCATCTTTTAACGCTTGAATAGCTGATTCAATAGAGGTCTTATCTTCTGCAGAAATTTTATCACCGTGCTCTTTTAAGTTCTTTTCAGTAGAGTGAACCAAAGCTTCTGCGTGGTTTTTAGCTTCAATAAGCTCACGACGTTTTTTGTCAGTATCAGCGTTAGCTTGCGCGTCTTTGACCATGTTATCGATTTCATCAGAGCTAAGACCACCAGACGCTTGAATACGAATTTGATGTTCTTTATTTGTTGCTTTATCTTTTGCAGAAACTTGAACAATACCGTTTGCGTCAATATCAAAGGTAACTTCTACTTGAGGAACGCCTCTTGGAGCAGGCGCTATACCAACAAGGTCAAATTGTCCCAAAAGCTTGTTATCTACTGCCATTTCGCGCTCACCTTGGAAAACTCTGATGGTGACAGCCGTTTGGTTGTCTTCGGCTGTTGAAAAGGTCTGAGACTTCTTCGTAGGAATTGTTGTGTTACGGTCAATAAGGCGTGTAAAGACTCCCCCTAAGGTTTCAATACCAAGAGAAAGTGGCGTCACATCTAGCAAAAGAACGTCTTTTACTTCACCTTTTAACACACCACCTTGAATAGCAGCACCCATTGCAACCACTTCATCAGGGTTTACCCCACGGTGAGGCTCCTTACCAAAGAAGCTTTTTACGGTTTCAGTAATCTTTGGCATACGTGTCATACCACCCACCAAGATCACCTCATCAATAGAAGAAGCCGAAATACCAGCATCTCTTAGAGCAGCTTTACAAGGTTCGATGGTGCGCTGCACTAAATCTTCAACGATGGATTCAAGCTTTGCACGCGTTAAGACAACATTTAAGTGCTTTGGACCAGAGGCATCTGCTGTAATAAAGGGAAGATTTATATCTGTTTGCATAGAAGAAGAAAGCTCAATTTTTGCTTTTTCAGCAGATTCTTTTAAGCGTTGAAGGGCGAGCTTGTCTTTTCTAAGGTCAATGCCTTGTTCTTTTTGAAACTCAGACGCTACATAGTCAATAATACGAGAGTCAAAGTCTTCCCCACCAAGGAAAGTATCTCCGTTTGTGGACTTAACCTCAAAGACACCATCACCAATTTCTAAAACAGATACGTCAAAGGTACCACCACCAAGGTCATAAACAACGATCGTTCCATGATTTTTTTTATCTAAACCATAGGCAAGAGCCGCAGCAGTTGGCTCGTTAATAATACGAAGCACTTCAAGGCCAGCAATACGACCAGCGTCTTTTGTAGCTTGACGTTGCGCGTCGTTAAAATAAGCTGGAACAGTGATCACCGCTTGGGTTACTTTTTCACCCAAAAAAGACTCTGCTGTTTCTTTCATCTTTTGAAGAGTAAAAGCACTTACCTGGCTTGGACTGTATTTTTCCCCATGAGCTTCCACCCAGGCATCGCCATTGGAATTCTTAATAATTTTATAAGGAACAAGCCCCATATCTTTTTGTGTCATAGGGTCTTCAAACCCACGACCAATTAAACGCTTAATAGCAAAAAGGGTGTTTTCTGGGTTTGTAACGGCTTGGCGTTTTGCGGGTTGACCAACAATTCTTTCACCGCTTGGGGTGAAGGCTACAATAGAAGGCGTCGTGCGAGCCCCCTCAGAGTTTTCAATAACGCGAACGTTTCCGCCTTCCATCACTGCAACGCAGGAGTTTGTTGTACCAAGGTCGATACCTATAACTTTTGACATGCTAACTTCTCCTTATAGTGTGTAAAATTTTTTAGCAGCATCATCACTACTGTGCTAACAAATATAGGGCCATTTTATTTTTTTTTCAAGCCTTACCGCAACTCTTCCTTACCCTCCCCCCACAGGAATTTTGCTGATGTGGCAGATTTAGCTTTAATAGGGGGGAATTATTGAGGGTTTTACGTGGGGGCGAGAATGCGGGTTTTATTCTAGGAGGGATTTCATTAAGGGGATTTTTCCCAATAAGCCCACCAAAACCATCAAGAGCCCAGCAATTCCCGCTGTGTCGTGTACCTAAGGCATAGAGTCATTTGTAAAAACAATAATTCGTAAAGTTTAAATCCTTTTTTCCTTATTTTCCTCTATTTCCCAAGGGTTTCAAGAATTTTTAAGCGGGAATGTCTGTATTTTTAACAATGCGCTTGACACTCTTATAAAAAGAGCTACTTTAAAAACCAATCACCGGGGGTGCCTAAGTTTAGGCTAGTTAGTTTAAACTTTAAGCTGAGAAATACCCTTAAAAGTTCAACCTGATCTAGTTCGTCCTAGCGTAGGGAGTGTGAGAAATGCTTGTATCAAAGGCATCTTGACTCCTGAGCATAAACATAAAAAGGAGTTAGCCTTGAAGAAAAATTTTTATAATTTTATGCTGCTTACCCACCTTCAGGAAAAGCCACTTGAAGACTACCTTTCTTTTATAAAAACGTGCGCACTCAATGGCCTTACAAGCGTTCAATTGCGTCATAAAGGTGCAACCTTTAAAGAAACTTATGACTTTGGCAGAAAACTAAAAGACATACTTGATCCTCTAAATATCCCTTTGATTGTCAATGACAATGCACAACTTGCAAAAGACTTAGAAGCTTTTGGCGTTCATTTGGGAAACCAGGACGATTCTTATGAAAAAGCTCGAAATCTTTTAAAAAAAGACAAAGCAATTGGCCTTTCTATTGAAAGCTTCAAAGACTTAGAAAAAGCTAATTTAGTTGATGTTTCCTATGTGGCTGCTAGTGCCGTTTTTCAAACTCCCACAAAATCTAATGTAAAAACTCTATGGGGGGACCACGGTGTTAGAGATTTAGCTCAACTTTCAAATCATCCTGTTATCGCAATTGGTGGTATTGCTTTGGATAATGCAAAATCAGTTTTAGAAGCTGGGGCTAAGGGATTATGCGTCATAGGAGCACTGCATAATGCAAGCAATCCTGCCGTTGCGTGTAAAGAATTTAAAAAACTACTCGATCAATATTTAGTTGCATAAGGTAAAAAATGAAAAATCAACAAGCTCTAGAACTTCACGAAACCGTTTTAAAAATTAAAGAAAAAAAGCCGTTGATTTTATGTCTTACAAACACAGTCACGCAAGATTTTGTAGCCAATAGTTTGCTAAGCCTTGGGGCTGCCCCGTTAATGAGCAACGATGCAGGAGAGCTTAACGACCTTTTGTCTTTAAGCTCCGCCCTTTATATTAATGGTGGCACCTTAAACATGGACTTTATCACCTTAACGCAAATCGCTCTTTATCACGCAAGAGATCTAAATATTCCAGTTATCCTAGATCCTGTGGGAGCAGGTGCTAGCTTTCTTCGAACGAAGTATTACAAAGGAATTGTTCAAAAAGCATGTTTGGTACGTGGTAACGCCAGTGAAATTATAAGCCTTGGGAAAAATAGTTCTACCCTAGAGTCTAAAGGTCTAGAGTCTAAAGGCGTTGAAGCCACTCACAGCGTAGAAGATGCCTGTCTTACCGCTAGAACTCTTGCACAAATTCACTCCCTAACAGTTGTAGTCAGCGGCAAACAAGACTTTATAACAAACAATACGGACGAAAAAAACCTAAACTATGGCAGTGATCTAATGCCATTTGTAACAGGGGTGGGATGTTCTTTAACAGCTGTCTTAGCAGCCTTTAAAGCCGTTATCCCTGATAGTTTTAAAGCTGCTTATTTAGGGATGATGTATTTTACCGTTTGTGGAAAAATAGCCCATAAAGTTTCTAAAGGGCCGGCCTCTTTTAAAGAAGCCTTTTTAGATACTCTTTACTTAAATGACTTAAACAGTTTAAGAGAAAACCTATGATTACTGAGTCTTCTTTGATTGGATTTTTAAAATCTGAGTTTTCTGACGAAAATGGCATAGGAGATGACTGTGCTATTTTACCACTTGATGAGAAGACTTCTTATGTTGTTAGCAAAGATCTTCTTTTAGAAAACGTACATTTTGATTTGTCTTATACAAAGCCCAAAGATCTTGCTTATAAAGCGCTCCATGTCAATTTAAGTGATATAGCAGCTATGGGGGCAAAGCCGTTATTTGTTTTTTTAGGTCTTTCAATTCCGTTATCCCATCAAAATTATGCAAAAAGTTTTTTGAAAGAGTTTGCCTCTATTTGTAAAAAAGAAGATGTCATCCTTTTAGGAGGTGATACAACTGCTTCAAAAGATGGGCTTTTTTTAAGCGTAACCGTTATTGGAGCAGGGCCTACCTCTCTATTAAAAAGGCGAAATTCTGCCCGTCCTGGCGATATCTTGGCGGTTGCTGGAAACTGTGGGTTTGCTCATATAGGGTGGAAGCTTTTAGAGTTAGAGCAAGACGTTTTTGGCTATGACGACTTTAGATCAGCTTTTTTAAATCCCTTTGCAAAAGTTCAAGAGGGTCTCTTTTTAAAAGAATATAAACAGGTGCACGCTATGATGGATATTTCAGATGGACTTTATTTGGATACTTTAAAACTTTGTAAAGCAAGTAATGTTTGCGCAAAATTTGAGATTGCAGAGTTATCGGAGGGCTTTTTAGAAGCTTGTGATACCTTGTCCCTTTGCCCTATTGAGACATTTTTAAGCGGGGGGGAAGATTACGCTCTACTGGTAAGCATAGAGCCAGATTCTTTTGAAGAGATTTCTCAGGCGTTTAAGAAAACGTTGGCTTACGACTTGAAAAAAGTAGGAACGGTTGAGGAGATTTCAGCCTTTCCTAAAAAACCCCTTATAAGAATTTTTAATAATGGCGAAGAAATTTTTCCAAATATCAATCCTTTTACCCATTTTGGAGAGAAACCATGAAAAGCGTTTTAACAATTGCTGGCTTTGATGGATCCTGTGGAGCAGGGCTTCAAGCAGACTTAAAAACATTTGCAGCCCTTGGGTGTTATGGCACAACTGTTATGACAGCTCTTACTATTCAAAATACTCTTGGCGTTTTTGGCTGTTATGACATGCCCTTAAAATCTATAAAAGAGCAACTTCAAGTCATTTTTGATGACATAAAACCAGATGCCATAAAAATCGGTATGCTCTTTAACAATGAAATCATTCACGAGGTGGCTCAGTTTTTAAAGCCTTACTACAAAGATATCCCTATTGTCTTAGATCCCGTGATGGTGGCTAAAAGCGGGGATAACTTATTATTAAAAGACGCCATAGAAGCATTAAAGTTTGAACTTATTCCCCTTACATCGATTTTAACGCCCAATATTCCAGAGGCTTGTTCTTTGTTAGGTTTCAAAGCTATTGATAAAACTACCATGGAGGAGGCCGCCAAAATTCTTTTGTCCCTTGGGCCAAAAGCAGTCCTTTTAAAAGGGGGGCATTTAGGCTCTTCTTATGCTACTGACCTTTTTATAGGTAGTGATAAGGAATTTGAATACTTTAGTCAGCCAAGGATCGAATCAAAAAATACCCATGGAACAGGATGTACGTTATCCTCTTCTATTGCCTCGTTTTTAGCCCTTGGTCAAAGTCCTTTGATGGCTTGTAAAAAAGCAAAAGACTATTTGCATGGTGCCATTACGAGAGGGGCTGTTGATAGTGTCGGAAAAGGACATGGCCCCGTTCATCATTTTTATAAGTGGTGGTAGTGGCATATTTTTTTTTGCTACGTTTTAGGAAGAACAAAGGCAAGGATAAAGCAAATGAAAAAAGGGGTTGCTTGCCCCCCTCTCAATTAAAACCCCACCTGTTAACAATTCGTAAACTTTGATTTTGAACAATTAAGCAAAGTTTAATTTTTAGGGGAGTTTTTTATGGGAGCTTTTTAGGGGGGATTTGCAATTTTAGATAAACTTTAACAAGACAAGACATAAGGCCGTCTGACGGGCCTTATGCAGTTTGCTGAAAAACTGTTGTAGTGCCCACCTCAATTTTTCGTAAAAAAGAACAAAAGCGCGATTTTTCACGGGAAATCGAGATTGGACTTATCAACCCAAAACCTTTAAAAACCCTAGGATTTCTCTTGCTTTTTTATGTTTCCTCTTAGGTCTTCTTCAGATTTTCCTGTGGTTTTTTAAGTCTCACGTGAACACGCCCACCCTTGCCTATCACGCACACAACTTATAGTTCTTGGGTAACCTGCTTCAAAATCTCACCTTTAAGAGTTGCTTTTTCGTTATTTATTATTGTTTTAAGCTCAACTTACTAATAAAGTCTTAAAAGTGATCAACTTTTAAAATAGTATCAGCAAATCTCACCCCAAGAGCTTATCAAGGACTGACCAATAAGCCAGTCTTCCTCACCGCCACTTACGACTTTACTATAAGAATGGTTAAGGAGTGGTTAAGGAGTGGTTAAGGACAGGCGGGATTTGCTCCCCATGCATTTTTCCCATTAATCCGCCCTGCGGCATTCTCACTGCGCATTTCGCCGCCCGTGCATTTTTCCCAATAAGTCCCCCAAAACCATCAAGATCCCTCTCAGCTTGACACTCCAAACCTCTCCTTTGGGGGGGTAATAAAGAGTTAAGAAAGGGGGGGGCTTACACAAAAAAACAATTTTTTTCAAGAATTTAAAAATGACCTGAGAGTTGCGCTTAAACTCAGATTCTATTTTATTTGAACTTGGACCTGACCTGGATAGGTTATGCTGATACAGCCGCCATAGCTGCACATTAGGGTTGAGCTTTGCGTAAGAGTGGGTATCCCTGAAAACACAACAGTTGGAGAATTAGGAATCCATGTGCCAGCAGGCACAGGTGTGCAAGGCGCAGGTGTAAAAACCCCCGAAGCCGCAATCGTTGCAGCTACTACTGCTGGATTTGCCATAGACATGCACATACCAAAAGGTGGAATATTAAAAAAAGGTGCCATATCCATAATAGTTGCAGCAGGTGCTTTACATACTGTTTGAGGTTTAGGGCTAGCATTAAGTGTGCTGGGGCACATACCAAAGGTGCACATCATCATAGCCCCAGTACAAACTTGAGTAGACATTAACGAGTTTAGTCAACGGTTGAAATATCTGGGGCGTCCACAGCTTTCATCCCCACCACATGATAGCCACAGTCTACATAATGAATTTCCCCAGTAACCCCCTTAGATAAGTCAGATAACAAGTAAAGGCCTGCTCCTGCAACATCTTCTAAGGTCGTATTACGTTTTAATGGAGAGTTGTATTGATTCCATTTTAAGATATAGCGGAAATCTCCAATGCCAGAGGCTGCTAATGTCTTAATAGGGCCAGCAGAAATAGCGTTGACGCGAATTTGTCTGTCTCCTAGGTCAACTGCTAAATACTTTACACTTGCTTCAAGAGCTGCTTTTGCAATACCCATAACATTGTAATTTGGCATAACGCGGACAGCGCCTGCATAGCTAAGCGTGATTAAAGAGCCCCCGTCATTCATGATCTTTGAGGCTTCAAGGCATGTTTTTGTGAAAGAATAGCAAGATACGTCTAAGCTGTGTAAGAAGTTGGACTTTGACGTGTTCATATACTTGCCCTTAAGTTCGTTTTTATCTGAAAAAGCAAGAGAATGAACAACAAAGTCAATTTTCCCCCAAATTTTTTCAAGCTCCTCAAAGGTTTTTTCAATGCTTCCTTCTTCAGAAACATCACAGGGAAGTAAAATTGAACTGCCCAAAGAGGTTGCAATTGGCTCAACTCTTTTTTTAAAAGGCTCGGCTAAATAAGTAAAGGCAAGCTCTGCGCCTTGCTCGTGCAAGGATTTTGCAATGCCGTAAGCAATTGAGAGGTCGTTGGCAATGCCCATTATAAGGCCACGTTTCCCCTGCATAAGATTGTTTGTCATTTTAATTAAATCATTAGATTTCTACTAAGTCCGATTATGACCCGAGAAGGGAAATCTTTCAAGTTTGAGTAGCAAGAGATTAAAAAAATATCGGTGAAGTAAAGCGTCTGGGGGGTAAGTCGTTAAAAACAACAGTTTTCTTCTTTTTGGATTGTTACAGAATCACCTGATTTTTTTGATACTTTAAAGAAAAATTTAATATATACTATAGTTATTCACGTTTTTCTTTTTAGGTTTTAATGTTATCTGCGTCTTTACTGTCTGCGGACTTATTACATCTTGAAGATGACATAAAGCGTTTACAATCTTTAGGGGTTGAGCGCTTTCATTTAGACATTATGGATAATCATTATGTGCAAAATTTAAGTTTTGGGCCGGATTTTTTAAAAGTAATTCGTCCTGTTATAAAAGGTCTTATAGACGTTCATTTAATGATATCCCCAGTAGAAGAGATGGCTTTAAAGTTTATAAATAATGGGGCAGATTCCATTTGTTTTCATCCAAATTCCACTTTTAACCCTTATAAAACAGTAAAACTCGTAAAAGATAAGAATACTAAAGTTGGAATAGTCTTAAATCCTTTTGAAAATCCCTTTCTTTATCAAGATTTAATCCAGCAAGTGGATTACGTGCTTGTTATGTCAGTCAATCCTGGACACGGGGGGCAACAGTTTTTAAAAGGGGGCTTAAAAACCTTAAAAGATCTAAAAACAATTGATAAAACGTTAGAATGCCATATAGATGGGGGGGTTAATTCAACAAGTGCGCCTCTTGCAGTAGAGGCAGGCGCAAAGGTTTTAATAGCAGGGACAGCGCTTTTTGATCCTTTACAACAGATTCAACTTTTTAAATCTTTAAACCTAGCCTAAGGGGGCATCATGAGTGCTTTATTTGCTTTTAAACCAGTTCCAGCACCTCTTACAGGGTTTAAGCGAAAGCTAAAATTAATTTACCAAAACACTCCTTTTTATAAGCTTCATTTATCTAAATCCCCGCCTTCTTATCTTAATTTAACGCCAATGGATCCTTGGCCTGGCCAAGTTATGATAGGCCAGCAGCTGTGTGAAGGATTTTTAAACGTTAAAGAAGACTTGTACATGGTTTCAAACTTTTGGCAAGACTGTGAAGATAATACAGCCATTGGAAAAGATTTGTATGCGTTTCATTTTTTAAGAGACTTAAGAAGTGTTGGAGATTCTACCTCAAGGCGCCTTGCAAGAGACCTTATTTTAAGTTGGATCGATGAACATCCAAACTGGAAGCATGCCTCATGGGAGATCGAACCGTTAACACAGCGTATTTATAATTGGCTTGCTCTTTTTGATTTTTATGGATCTAGTGCAGAAAATTCTTGCCACAAGATTATTTTTAAAAGCTTGTTAAAACAAGCGCGCCACCTTGTTCACAGCATTTCCTTGTGTTCCAATGGTTTTTTAAGGTTTCAGGCTTTAAAATCTTTACTTTTTTTAGTCATTTGCTTTGAAAAAGACATAACCTCTAAGAAATCAAACTTTGATATTCTTTTAAAACATTTGGAAAAAGAAAGTGTCTCTTTATGTTTAAATGATGGCTGTGTCCAAAGTAGAAATCCCTATAAACAAGTGTTATTTTTAAAAGATTTAATTGATATTAGGACTATTTTACGCCAAGCACAGCTAAGGATACCTGAGTTTTTACAACAACGTATTGAACTGGTTACCCCTATTGTTAGGTTTTTTAGACATGGAGACGGCGGCATTAGTAACCTAGCGCAGCGTCATTCTTTAACACCTTCGTTTATTGATACAATCTTATCCCTATCAGATGTCAAGCACCCAACACCTCTTAGGCTTGTAAAAGGCGGGTATGAACGCTTAGCAGCACGCCATAGTATCGTTATTGTTAATACAGGGCCAAGATCTACTAATTTACCTGTTAATTATCTTGCAACGGGGTGCCTAAATTTTGAATGGAGCGTAGGAGCCCTTC
>DATDSS010000078.1:0-2595 GCA_035291245.1 Alphaproteobacteria bacterium
ATAAAAAGCCCAAAAGTTTTCTCCCTCTTGCTTTAAGGTCTGTTTTAAAAGATCTTAAGATAAGGAGGACTAAATTATGACAAGACACACAAAATCGCTTTTTATAAAAACCTTAGAAGAGCTTTATCAAAAGGCCCTAAGTGATGAAAATCTTTCCTTAGCCGTTAAAATTAAAGAGCTGCAAGGGAAAATTTTAGGGTATTTTGATAAAAACACGACCGATACCCTAAAAGGGGTAAAATCCTTAAAAGATCTAAATGATGAAGAGCTAAGGGAACTCCTCAAAAAGTTGGAAAAATAGAGGTTATTGCGTTAAGTGAGTGAGTTTGGGGCAAGTTAAGTCATTTTCAGCGAGTATAGGTGTTATCGCTATGGTATTTTCTGTAAGCTGTTTAACGCTCAAAGCCATGCTAGCTCTTGGATAAATAATATTTTCAAACGTATAGCCACTATAGTTGCGTGGGCTTTTAGAAAAAAAGACATACATTGACTTTATAATTGCAATTTCAAGTGAAAAATTAACTGCATTTTCTGGTATTGTGTAACGAAGAATATGGTTTTGAGATATAAAGGGCACTTTGAACCAACCTTCTTCTTGGCCTGGTACTTGGATAGATGTTTGGGGACAATTGCTTTCACAGTATGTGGAAAGTCTAAAAGCTACGAAATGGCGTTCATAAAGCGCAAGTTGTTCATTTTGCATAGTAATATCATTAAAAAGATTTTTGTCAAATTTATCAAAAGGAGGGTTCATGTTTGGATTAGAGAGTCTGTCTTCTTCGATCATTTTTACAAACTCAAATCTTTTTTTTTCCATTTCTTTTGGAATGCTAATAGCAAAATGGAGGTCGATTTCACGAGTAGAGCCTAAGCAAGTAGAAAAATATCCAAGGAACATGGAAAAGAATGTAACAAAAATTCTAAAATACATGAAATATCTCACAGTTATTATATAAAGAAGGTTGAATAACACAAAGACTTCCCTTTGTCAATTTTTAGTAAAATTATTCTTATGTTTTAGAATAAGGTAAATAAAATTATTTCTTACTCAAAAATCAAGTTATGCTATTTGAATAAAAAATAATTTCATAAGTGATGATTTGTTTATGCAGTATCTGGTTGTAGGCATAGGAGGGGGCCTTGGGGCTATGACGCGCCTTTTAATCGCAAGGATTTTATCAATTAGTATTTTGGGGATGCCTTTTTCGATCTTGGCAGTTAATGTTATAGGTTGCTTTTTGTTGGGGCTAGTGACAGAAATTATGGCATTGTATTGGTCGGGGTCTGAGACTGTGAGGTATTTTTTAATAACGGGCTTTTTGGGTGGCTTTACAACGTTTTCAGCGTTTTCATTGGAGTTTGCGCTTCTGTTTGAAAAAAGTGAATTTTTCTTAGCTTATTTATATGCACTTTTGAGTGTAAGTTTAAGTATCCTATTTTTCTTTATGGGAGAAAAAGTAGTTAAACTGTTTTTTAAATTAATCTAGCTTTTTGCAAGTAACCATTAAGTAGCTTAAGTTTGTCCAACCTCATCAAAACTTCACAAAAAAACAAACATCTTCATGGAAAAGTTTTAAAACAACCGTTATAACAAACTATAATGTTTAAAAAAATAGTTAAAGATTTCCATGTTAGAAAGCTCCTTTAATCCAAAATCGTGTGAACCCCGCTTATACGAAAGTGCCTTAAAACAAAAACTTTTTCAAAGCTCTGCTTTAAGTAATAAAGAACCTTTTTGTGTGATGATGCCTCCTCCTAATGTGACAGGCAATTTACACTTAGGACACGCACTTAACAGCACAATTCAAGATATTTTAGTGCGCTTTAAAAAAATGACTGGGTTTGAAACTCTTTTTCAGCCAGGAACAGACCACGCAGGAATTGCTACTCAAATGGTGGTTGAAAGAAATCTTGCGCAAAAGAAAATCTCTCGACATGATTTGGGACGTGAAGAGTTCCTAAAAGAAGTTTGGGCATGGAAGCAAGAATCTGGTGGCGCAATTGTTTCTCAACAAAAACGCCTAGGCCTTGCTTGTGATTGGGACAGATCGCGCTTTACCATGGATGAGGGTTTATGTGAAGCAGTCGTAGAGGTCTTTGTGACCCTTTACAACGATGGTATTATCCATAGGAATAAGCGCCTTGTTAATTGGGACACCAAATTACAAACCGCTATTTCTGATCTTGAAGTCTTAAACCAAGACCTAAAAAATCCTTTTTATTATGTTCGCTATCCTTTAGCAGACGATCCTGCTTCTTATGTTGTCATTGCAACGACCAGGCCAGAGACCCTTTTTGGTGATAGAGCTGTTGCCGTTCACCCAGATGACGAACGGTATCAGCACTTAATTGGTAAGATGTTGAAACAGCCCTTTACGAGCCTTTTGATTCCCGTTATTGCGGATACATATTGTGACTTGGAAAAAGGAACGGGTGCTGTTAAGATCACTCCAGCTCATGACTTTAATGACTTTGAGGTTGGGAAACGTCACGGCTTAGAGCTCTTTAACATTATGACGAAAGGCGGCTTTTTAAACGATAATGTGCCAGCTGAATATAAAGGCCTGTCTATGAAAGAGGCTCGCGATAAAATCG
>DATDSS010000079.1:0-8754 GCA_035291245.1 Alphaproteobacteria bacterium
ATATAACATAAAAAAATATTATGACTAGAAGGTTACTTACCTCTTAAGCGTAACCCTTTTTAAGCAATTCCCCAAGAACGAATACGAGCCGTGTCAACGTGTACAAAATCTTTGTACCCACCTACCCCTCCGAGTTTAAGAGATTTTGCAGCCTTTACGATGGTTTTAATCGAATGGGAGGGAATCATCAAGTCGATTGCTTTTCCTAAAACATGTTGTGAATTTTTAGCAACACCTTTGGATTTTTCGCAAAGGGCTTTATTTGTAGAGGCACTTCTGTAGCCTGAGATAATTTCAATGCTTTTGGTCGTTTCAAGTTTAGAGGCCAACTGCCAAAGCAAATCATACAATGTTGGGTCAAGAGGCTTTACCTCACTGGTTCGATGATCTTTAAAAAACTTATCTAAACTTTTTAGTGAATCTTTTATATGCTCTCCTTTTTCAAAAAAAACAAAATCCTTTAAGCTCTGCCCCGTGTGACAATTATAAAGTGATATTTTTTTTATAAGATTTTCGTCTTTAGAGTCTGGAAGTGCCTTTGCTATAAGGAGCTTAGGTGGCAAAAGAGTTGCTAAAAAAGCTGACGTAGTTTTTTTTAAAAATGACCGCCTCGAAAGATGCAAAAGCTCCCTGCCTCATATAAAGAGTTTTGAATTTGTCTCTCTTATAAAGGTATTAACACTGTTTTGTAAAGGAAAAAGTCTATTTTCTATGTTTCTTGAAACACTTGAAAGTTTTCAACTAACGCGAACAGGTCCTCAGCTTGTTTGGATAAAGAGGCTGACGTAGTTGTGTTTTCTTGTACCATAGCGGCATTTTTTTGGGTATTTTGATCCATTTGATTAACAGCATTACTAACCTCTTTTATGGTGTTAAACTGTTCGTCGGTTGACTTTGCAATATCAGTAATATAACCAAAAACATCTTGGTTGTAGATTTTGATGGCCTCTAATACATTACCTGCATTATTAGCAAGGACAACACCTTGGTTCACAGCATTTACGCTACTTTTTATAAAGTTTTTTATTTGCTCAGCAGAAACGGCCGAACGATTAGCAAGGGTTCTTACTTCTTTTGCAACAACGTTAAACCCAGCTCCATGACTTCCTGCACGAGCCGCCTCTACAGCTGCATTTAGAGCTAAAATATTGGTTTGAAAGGCTATTTCATTGATTGCTTCTGTAATAGTTGCAATTTGATTAGATGTTTTTTCAATAGCGTGCATGGCTTCAACTACACTTTTTACAATTATCTCTCCTTCAATGGCTTTTTCTTGTGCAAGTTGCGCCTTACTTGACGCTTCTTTAGTAGTCGTTGTGCTTTGATAAAGCGTACTTACGATAGATTCAATAGAAGCAGAGGCTTCTTGTATGTTTGATGCTTGGGTTTGTGTGCGTTTGGATAGATCAAAACTGCTTGAAGAAATTTGTTTAGACGTTTTAGAAACAAATTCTGAGGATTTTTTAATATTTTGGACAATACCTTGCAAGTTTTTTGTTGTTTCATTTAAAGAATTCTTCATGTTTGAGAAATCTCCGTTATAGTCATTTTGTATTTGCACGGTTAAATCGCCCTGATAAAGAGCATTCAACGCAAAAACAGTGTCTTCAATAGGCTTTGAAACTGAATCCATTAGAGAGTTCATGTTGGTTGAAATTTGTCTAAAATCTCCTTCAAATAACTCAACATTCATTCTTGTATCCAAACATCCTTGTTGTGCTTTTTCAATAATATTATTAAGGTCTTTTAGAAATATTTCTCTTACCTTTTTATGCTTTTCTTCAGTTATTTTTTCAGTGTTTAAAGAGTCAATGATTGAATTAATACCACTGACGCTTCGCACAAAGGCACCTTGGAGCCCTTCTGGACGAATTTTTCTAAAATAATGTTTTTCCCCCACGGCTTTCACAGCTAAATGACATTCTCTTACAAAGGCATCGCAAATATCTATGGAGTCGTTAATATTATTGGAAAGGATGCCCATAATCCCCCTTTCATTAGAAACAATACGAGCTTCAAAATCACCTTTTATAATGCAAGAACAAACGTGTATTATCCTCTTTAGGCTTTTACTTAAGCTAAAAGTTAAAATAAAACTTATAAACAAGATCAGAAAGGAAAGTCCAAAGAGTATGTCGGCATTTAAAAGATTAGGAATTACCCCATTCAAAGGCCCACTGTTTGGAAAAAGCAAAAGTCCATAGTTTAACAAAAGAGTCCCAAATAAGAAAACTAAGGTAATTCGAATTTTATATAGAGAGCACAAATTCTTCATAAGTCACTCCTTTTTCTTTTAATATTAACTCCAAAAATGCATGCCCTGCTTGAGTGGATTCGTGTTCTGTCGCTTTCTTATTTTCTTCATCAAACAGTGCTTGATATAAAGGTTGAATAACTTTAAGCGCTGAATTTGAAGGTTTTCTGCGGTTAGAATGATAACCTTGTAAGACTCCATCTGTTGTATAGCTTGGTGTAACATGGGCAAAAACCCAATAATGGTCGCCCTTCTTACCACAGTTCAACACATAAGCAAAAACTTCTTCTTCTTTTGAAAGTTTTTCCCATAATAAGTTAAAAATAGCGCGCGGCATCATGGGATGGCGAACGATATTGTGAGGTTTATTTAATACTTCGTCTATGGTGTAGTCAGCAATTTTGCAAAAAACGCTGTTAGCGTAAGTTATAATACCTTTTAAGTTAGTTTTGCTGACGATTAATTCATCCTCTTTCATGAACCGTTCGCGACCACTTGTATAAATTCCTTTTTTCATGAGTTACATATCCTTGAATATTTTTTATAAAACATAATTAGCTAAACCCATCCACCCCTAAAAAATTAAGGACCGACAAAAGACTTTTTTTACTTAATATCCTTTTTAGTAGCTGTTTCAGGTAAAAAGAATAAGCCCAATATCGCACTATTCACAGCAACGGTTACAAGATGCAAAAGGAGAGCTTGGCAAAGATGACCGTTTTCTCTTCTTTTATTAGGTTGTGATGCGGTGTTGTGTGCGCTTTCATGGTGTCCGCCTTTTCATGATGAAAGTAACTCTTACACTAAAAGGTAATTTAAAGAAGTTAATTTCAAGTTAACAAAAAATATTTTTTACAGCTGCTTTAATTTGATCTCCCAATCCACAAAACCCCTTTAGAGTGGTAAAGATGCTCACCGAACTGAGCCAAATCCACAAGTGGTCTGGATTAAAAACTCTGGTTGAAATCGAAAGTACAAGAGAATTTAACTCTAAAATAGAGAACGAAAAGCGCTATTACATTTTATCTTTAGATGCTAGACGCCAAAGATATGCTTACGGTCAATCAGGTCACATTGGGCTATAGAAAATAGTCTGCACTACGTATTGGATATCTCTTTTAGAGATGATGAGTATGGAATTAAAAAAAGGTAATGCGCCTATGAACATAGGGATTATTAAGCATACTGCTCTTAATTTGATTAGAAAAAACCAAAAAAAGAGAGAATCTATAAAAGCTATACGTAAAATAGCTGGATGGAATAACGATCGTCTAACTGAAATACTTTTTTATTGGAGGTTGCCCCCTGATTTTTCCTGCCCCCCCACAGGAATTTTTCTGGTGCAGCAGATTTAGCTTTAATAGGAGGGATTTCATAAGGGGATTTCATTAAGAGGGCCTTTCCACCATTTGCGCATATTTCGCCCTTTTATTCAGGGCATCGCTTTTTGGGGGGTAATAATTTAAGTGGGGGTGGTAAGGAATGTTTCCCTAAAAATCTTGATTAATGATTAATCTTATGAGAGTCTGATAGAAAGAAAATTGAAACCTTTAAGAATAAAAACCTTTATCATTTCGTGTTATGAAAGACTTCATAAAAACCCTTTCCCCTATTTTGTTTCAAGCGGGCTCTTTATTAAGGGAGTTCTACGCTCAACATGTAAAAATGTCTTTAAAAAAAGATGGTTCTCCTGTCACGGATGCTGATATAGCTTTAAGCGATTTTTTAATTGAGACTTTAGAAAAGCTTTATCCAGAAATACCTGTTGTTAGTGAGGAACGTCTAATTTCTGTGAAAGGAAAAAGACTTTTTTGGATGCTAGACCCTCTGGATGGGACAAGGCAGTTTTTACAAAAAACAGATAACTTCTCTATTAATTTGGCTCTTATTGAAGATAAAAAACCAGTGTTAGGTTTTATTATGATCCCTATGCAAGAGAAGCTCTTTGTAGGGTGCAAGAGAGAGGGAATTTCTTATGAAGAAGATAAAAATAGTTTTTTAAAGACACTAAAGTGCAAGAAACCATCGTCTAGTTTAAAACTTCTTTTAGGGACACACAAAGAAAGTCATGAGCAAATAATAGGCTATATTGAAAGCTTTAAAATTATCAAAACAGACTTTATTGGAAGTGCCATAAAATTTTGCCTTATGGCCCAAGGAGAGTATGATCTGTACTTAAGGACTTTAACCACAGGCGAGTGGGATACTGCAGCAGGCCAAGCAATTGTCGAAGCAGCCGGTGGACAAGTTACTTGCTGGGATGGCTCTGCTTTGCTATATGGTAAGGGAGATTTTTTAAATTCGTCATTTGTGGTTAAGGGAAACTGGTAAATAATAATTTCTATGAATGACACACTTTTAAAAGCACTTGAGCTCCTTAAAAAGGGCCGCCTTATTGGGCTTCCAACAGAAACAGTCTATGGTTTAGCAGCTGATGCCACAAATGATCAGGCTGTTGCTAGTATTTATGCGCTTAAGGGCAGGCCAAAAGTTAACCCTCTTATTATTCACGTCTCTTGCAAGCAAATGGCTAAAAAATATGTAAAGTGGAATGAAAAAGCAGAGCTTCTGGCTGAAAAATTTTGGCCAGGCCCTTTGACTTTAGTTTTGCCTTTAAAACCCCATACCCCTTTATCCCTTTTAGTGACTGCAGGCCTTTCAACAGTTGCTGTCAGAGTCCCTAACCACAAGCTGGCCCTAGAACTTTTAGAAAATTACCCCCACCCCTTAGCAGCTCCGAGCGCCAATATTTCCATGAGTATGAGCCCTACAAGTGCCTCTCATGTGATTGATGCGTTTAAAGAAAAATTAGAACTTGTGTTAGACGGTGGTGATTGTCAAGTTGGCTTAGAGTCAACAATCGTTGATTTATCTGAAAAGTCCCCTGCACTTTTAAGACCTGGGGGCATCAGCACAAAAGACTTAGAGGCGGTTTTGAAAGAAAAACTCCCCCCTTCAACGACCCCACTTTTAAAAGCTCCTGGTATGATGAAAAGGCATTATGCCCCCTCAAAGCCGTTACGTTTAAATGCTCTTAATATTCAAAAAGATGAAGCGTTGCTGGGGTTTGGAAAAACTATTCTACCTGTTGCCTTTAACTTAAGTGAAAAAGGAGATCTAAAAGAGGCAGCAAGCCAGTTGTTTCGCATGCTTCGCGTAATGGATAAGCTTTCCGTTTCAAGACTTGCTGTTATGCCAATCCCAAACGAAGGCCTAGGGCAAGCCATCAATGACAGACTGTTAAGAGCTGCAACTACATGACATAAATTTGAAGGGCTTAAAATGGTTATGCTATCTTAGAAAATCTTTTTGTAATTCAGCCTTACGCTCCTCCCCTTTAAAGGATTATCACTAGCTTATGTTAATTGATTAAAAAAAATCTTTAACATTTTTAAAATCCGAACATGGAGGAACCAAAAATGGTAACAAAAGATAACTCAAAAGAGCAAAATCAAGTAGGATCTTCTCGTCATGAAGCCGGTGTCAAATCCAGCCAGGGAGGAAGTGGTAATCCTGATAAAGCAAGCCCTGCGGCTGTGGAACGTTATTTAAAAGGCGTTTCATTCCCGGCCTCTAAGGATACACTTATGGAAAAAGCAAAACAAAATAATGCCCCTTCAGATGTTATCTCAGTTTTAAATCGCTTTGATGCCCACGAGTACAAAAGTGTTGTTGAGGTAGCAAAAGAAGTGGGAAGGGTTGAATAGCCCCCTACTTTTTTAGGAGTTCTTTTTCCCCACCCTTTTAAAAGGTTGTGGGGATTTTTAAGTTAGTCCCAAAGATTGCACATGTCTTGGTATTGGTGTATGTCGATCACGCGGTCTAATGCATAAAACTCTCTTACGCTATAGAAGTTTGGACACGTCAAAACAGTTTTAACAAAATCTTCTGTTACACATTCTCCTTGGATTTTCAAAGAGTAAGCTCGAACTTTAGAAGGGTTAAAAACCTTCAAAAAGCTTTCATAATCAAGGTTTTGAGGCAGATCTAAAATTAACCTTTCGAAAAAGACGCCTCTTTTAACGTTTAAGATAACCTCTTCAAAAGCGTGGTAAATTAAGGGGGTGTCAATGCTTACTGGCGGGAGATACTTTGCAGTATTAAGATAGTTTATAAAATTTTGTCCTTGTAAACAAAACACTTGCGGATTTGCACTATGATAGTCAAACCAAAGGTAAAAGTTGACGTCTTCATTACCATGACTAGCAAGCATCAAGTTACCAAGTAATGTTCCCATAACTGCACGAAACAAACAGCTCATAAGATTCTTTTTTGAAATTAACTTAGTTTCAGGTTAGCAGTTGAGTAAAAAAAGTACAATATTCACTAAAATTAGAGTTCAAAAAAATCTTTACACGATTTTAAAAAGTCTTCCCCATAGAAAGCTGGCGCATGACCAACATTTTCAATTCCAAAAACCTTTAATGAAGGCTTGGTGCTTTTCATTTTTTCTATAAGGTCATTATTTACCAAAAGTGACTTTTTTCCATAGAGTAAATAAATTGGACAGCTGATTTTTTCCCACTGTGGCCATAGGGTTACATCAAAATTGCGTGGTGTTAAATTTTTATCAAAATGCCCAAGATTTGAAAGTTTACTGTCATAGGATATCTCAAAAAGACCCTCTTGATTTTTTACAATACTGGCGTTTGTTTGCCAAATCCAACCATTTTCATCAGGTAAACAAAAGTCTGCATAAAACTGTTTTACAAATTTCACTGCCTGTTCAAAAGTTGCAAAAGCAGGCTTAAGACCAATTTTTTCTCTGATGCTTAAAATCCACTCACCTGGCACATAGGGGCTTACATCATTTAGAAGAAGTTTTTTTATAGGTGTTTTTTCTTGAGCAGCCAAAATAATGCCAAGCAGTCCACCCATGGACGTTCCAAGCCATGTAACTTCTTCTTTATCCAAAACATTTAAAAGACTTGTAATATCTGAAAAATACTGGGCAAAGGTGTATAAAGAGCTATTGGGTAAAAAATCGCTAAGACCTCTTCCAACCATATCTACAGCTATACAATGATAGTCACTTTTTAAAAATTCGCCTAAAAGTTCAAAGTCTAAACTGTTCCTGCTAAGGCCGTGCACCATAACAATTGTTGGGTTCTTAGGGTTTCCCCACTCTCTATAGTAAAAGTCATGAAAACCAACAGCACTTAGTCCTCTTAATTTTTTTATTCTCATCTTGTTTTAAAGTTAAAACGTTTTACTCTTAAAAGTAGAGTAATAAAAATTTTCTAAAATAAACAGCATGTTTTCCTTAAAAGAACTAGAAACGCACGCGTTAAGCTTGCTCAAGCATATACCAAAGTCTCCTCTTCTAAAGGCATCTTGGTTAAAAGACGACTGCTACCTTAAGTGTGAAAGTTTGAATGAAACGGGCTCATTTAAAATAAGGGGGGCTTTAAGTAAATTTTTAACTCTTACTGAAGCTGAGAAAAAAAATGGTGTTGTTACGCTTTCTGCTGGTAATCATGCACAAGCTGTGAGTTTTTTTGCAAGGAATTTAGGGATTCCTGCAACAATTGTTATGCCCGTTAACACGCCTTATGAAAAAGTTGAAAGAACCAAACGCTTTGGTCAAGGAAATACCACCATATTATTCCATGGAGAAAGCCTTTTTGACTGCGAGCCGTATGTGGCAAATCTTATAAAGCAGCATGGGTTTACGCTCATCCATCCTTATGACGATCCTATGATTATAAAGGGGCAAAGCTCTATTGGGGTTGAACTTATACAAGACCTACCAGAGTTAAATACGGTTATTGTCCCCGTTGGTGGAGGGGGGCTTTGTAGTGGTATTGCCTTATACTTGAAGCAGTATAACCCAGCCATTAACGTAATTGGTGTTCAAACGCGCTATGCCCCTCAATTTGCGCACTACCTCTATCCTAAGCGGTTTAAGCTAGATTATAACGAAACCCCTTCAACAATTGCAGAAGGAATAGCTGTCAAAAATGTCGGAAAACTTACAGGGCCTTTATTAAAAAAATATCTAGATGACTTTATTTTGGTAAGCGAGCAAGACATAGAAGAAGCTATGTATGATCTTTTTACACAAGCAAAACTAACAGTAGAAGGTGCAGGAGCCGCCTCAGTAGCAGCTTTAAAATACTTACCCCCTGACACAGGAAAAACCGCCCTATTGGTATGTGGGGGGAACTTAGATCCCAAAATATTCTCACAGCTTCTTTTAAGGGCGCTTTTGCATCGCCATAAGATTGTCCAGCTATATATCCCTATTGATGATAAACCAGGAGTTCTTGCGCGCATCTCTGCTATTATTGCCAGCACAGGCGCCAATATTGTACAAGCTCACCATCAAAGACTTTTTAATGTTGAAACTTCCAAAATGGCAGATCTGGAGCTTACTATAGAAACGCGAGATAAAGATCATATCAATGAAATTTTGGCCCTTTTAAAAAGTGAGGACTTTGTTTGTAGAATGAAAGAAATAAACTAATTTTTATGGGAACGCTTAATAAGGAAAACTTCTT
>DATDSS010000080.1:0-6903 GCA_035291245.1 Alphaproteobacteria bacterium
CACACAATCACATGAGGTCTAAGATACGAATACGTTTTTTTAATTAAAAGAGCAATATCACCCGTGCCACCAGCTACATCAAGGATTTTTTGAGATGCTTGAACGGGAATTTTATTTACGAAACTCCGTTTCCAAATATGGTGAAGCCCTCCACTCATAGCCGTGTTCATAAGATCATACTTAGGGGCTACTTGGGTAAAAAGATCCTTTACCAGCTTTGTTTTTTCCTTAAAAGACACCCATTGAAAACCAAAATCTGTTTCCATTTTTGTCAACTAATTGATTGTTACCTTTAACTGTCACTGTAATCAGTTTTTAGCTTTTTTGCTAGCGATGCATAAGGCTCTTAGGAATATATCCGAGCGCTCTTTCATTAAAATGGTCGTTTTTGCATCTTATAACGAAGATAAAGGCTTTAGAGTTTTGGGAGTTGGGTCAAAGGTTGCCCAGTGTAGAAAGTTTTTCAAAAATGGAAAAACGATATAAAAAAATGAAAATCCTGCAATACCCGCATATTTCATGAAAATAAGCATTAAAAAAATCAAAAGAAGACCTTCAGTTTTACTTTTTTGCTTTATAACATAGGATTTTAAAGCAACTATTTCTAAAAGAATAAAAATAGCATACACAAAAAACAGGAGAAGAAATATTAAATTCGTCTTTAGGTACACTAAGGAGAAAAAACAGCAAATAAGAAAGCTGAATAAAAAGCCAACTATTGGTATAAAACTTAATAAAAAAGTAGATGCCGTTAATATTTGCCAATTATCGTCGAAAACCATCTTAAAAATACCGCCAAATACGAACAAGGACAATACCGCCAAAAGAGCTCTTGCTGTTATTATTTTTTTAAGAGTGAGACTTAATGTAGCCCATAAGTAGTTTAGTTGTTTTTTATGTCTGACAGGAGAAAGCTCTAAACTCAAAGGCTTAAG
Source organism: Alphaproteobacteria bacterium (assembly GCA_035291245.1). GTDB lineage: Bacteria > Pseudomonadota > Alphaproteobacteria > Paracaedibacterales > DATDSS01 > DATDSS01. The sequence continues at coordinate 936 of DATDSS010000080.1, forward strand.
GTACTTAAGTAATATTATTACTAAAAAGGCAAAAAATACTCCTTTAAGAATATTTAAAACAATATCTAAAAGTTTTACCAAAAATCCAGTGAACCAAGAAAAAGGCATGGAGAGGAAATTTTCAAACGTAAGGTCATAAAAATCATACAGAAAATAGTAATCGTAAAAATCTAAACCAGACTTGGTATACAGTTTTTCCCAATACTCGTCTTGACCTTCCAAAGAGGTATTTTGAGAGATAGCATCGTCATTTTCTGGAATGTAGCTGCTCTCTTTCAAGGATATTAGAAGGGGGGTATCTTTTTTTTCAAGGGCTTCTTGGATCAAAACATCATAATTTTTCATAGAATGGGATTCAAAAATAGCTGGAAGAGCAAAAGTTTCTTGAAAAGTAAGGCCCCGCGCTGTATTTATACCTGCCAGTTTTTTAAAATAAGACTGGGTTTTCTTAAAGTCTTTTGTCGTAGAAATCTGGACATACCCGCCTTGATTTACCACAAAATCTTTAGAACCTAAGGGCAGAAAAGGAACTAAATCCCCTATTCTACAAAAGTTAAGTTGATCGTTTTTCAAAATACTCTTTTCATAAGATGTCATAAAGGCTTGATCACCAACACGAGGAGCTGCAAAGGTAATGACTTTAATTTGTACTCGTTTTGTTTCAGTTGTTGTTTTAAAAAAACTTGCCGCTAAAATTGCAGCAGCCCCTCCAAGACTATGCCCTACTAGAGTAATATCTAGCTCTTCTAGTTGTAATGCATGTTGCTCACAATAAGCTTTTAGAGTTATCAATATCTTATCTTGGATAGAAGAAAAACTTTTTAAAAAACCACTATGAATATTGCCTTCTTTAAAGAAGGGATCAGCAGATAATCTCCCGTCGATATTAATCAAAAAATCTTTAAAGTTGTCTGAGCCTAAGAATACAAGCATAACTTTTTTTGTATCAAAAGAATCCACTTTCAAAAGCCAGCCAATATTCATGACCTGATCGTTGGAACGTTCATAAAACTGGGATGAATTCTTCACAAGATCTACCATTTCTGGCGTTTTTTGATAGACTGCATAAGCCCAAAGTGAAGCTTGCTTAATATCCTCCTTTGAAAAACTTTCTAAGGCATAGGCGTGATAAATAGCCAAAAAACCGAACAGGGAGTGTCTTAAAACGGTTTTTAAAAAACTGACCACTTGCTTAATACTTTTTGCGTTACCTACTATTTTTATAGTTCTATTTTAAGATAAAAAAGTAAAGAAAGTGTAAAGCATAGAAACTCTAACGCCTTACAAAATGCCCAATTACTTCTAAATGTTCTGACCACAAAAACTGATCTAAAGGCGTCACAGAAGCTAGCTCAAAACCATCTTGAATAAGAATTTGCGCATCCCTTGCAAAAGAGGCTGGGTTACAAGAGATATAAACCACCTGCTTAAGAGTTGAGCTTGCAATCGCTTGCACCTGCTTTAGAGCGCCTGCTCTTGGGGGATCTACAAATACAAAGTCATACTCGTTAAGCTCTTCCACGGTCAAGGGGCTTTCAAACAAGTCTCTTTTGATTGCGTTAACTGAGTTCTTTGAATGCTTAGCACCTTCTTCTAGAGCCTGAAGAGCTACTTTTTCGCACTCAAAAGCATCGGTTGGAGCATATCTTGCCATTAAAAAGGTGAAGGTTCCTCTTCCTGAAAAGAGGTCAGCTCCCCTTTTAAAGGTTTTTGGCATATACTCTTCAACACGTTCAAGCATAAAAGTATCGGCCTCTTGGCTGGCTTGCAGGAATTTACCAGCTTCTACTTTGATATCAATCCCAGAAAATGTACAAATCGGTTCTTTAAAGGTTACGAAAGGTTTATAGTTAAGCCTTAAACGTGCAAGGTTTTGTGTGCTTGCAAAAGTTGATAATAGCTCAGCTTGATCAGCTGTTATTTTTTTAAAAGCACTCGCATTTAAATTAACATCAAGTCCAACTTTACTCATTAAAATGTCTACATGCCCAGATTCACGAGTTGGAAAAAGTGTGCTTAAAAGTTCTCTTAACTTTGGAATAAGAACTTCAATTTCAGGCAAAACCAAAGGGCACTCTTTAGCATCAACAATATAAGAACGCTGGCGCATACTATATCCCAACATAAACCCTTCATGCCGTCTTGCAAAAGTTAGCGATATTCGCCTTCTTTTATAGGGGGGGATGATTTTTAACTCTCTCCACTCTTTGGCTTCAACTCGGTGAAAATCCAAAGCTTTTTTTAATAGTCCCACTTTAAACTCAAGATAAAGCGCATCGTTGACGTGTTGAAGCTTACAACCTCCACACTTTGTAAAGTGTTCGCACAAAGGGGCTTTTCGATTGGACTCATTTGCGATTAACTCATCTACAAAAAGCCTAGTATATTTTTTAATTTTTTCCTCATGAAAGGTAACTTTATCACCTGGAACCGTATAAGGGATATAAAATTTTTTACCTTCTACTTCGGCAAGACCATCTCCATCCATGCCTAAAGAAGAGATAACGGATTCATAAGTAATGTCTGACATCAAGGGAATTTGCATACGTTAAAATTGTGTGCTTTACTTTAGACAATTTTTCAAGTTTTTTCCTTCTTTATTTTAATAGTCATAGGTTTTTATGCTTCCCTCTTGTTCACTTTATGCCATAGGCTCTTTTAAAAAGGGGCCTGAAAAAGACTTGTTTGAAACTTATCAAAAACGACTTAAGAGCTCTTTTACCCTAATTGAAGGAACTCTCAAGGAAAGTCCAAATTCAAAAGAGTTAGAAGCGCAATGGTTTTTATCTAAAATTCCTGTAAAATCTTATCTGATTGTTTTGGATGAAAGAGGAAAAGATCTCAGTAGTGAAGAGTTTGCAAAAACCTTGGAAAAGCTCTCACTTGAGGGTATTTCTCATGTAAGTTTTTTAATTGGTGGTGCTCATGGTTTAAGCACAAAGATTCAACAAAAAGCAAACCTGATGATTCGTTTTGGAAAAATGACCTGGACACACCTTATGGTAAGGGCGATGCTTTTAGAGCAACTCTATAGAGCGCAACAAATTCTTTTAAACCACCCTTACCACAAGTAAGAACAATTTTTTTCAAAATTAGATTTTTTTTAACTTTTATGAATTATAGTTTTATCTTAGGAAAAACAAAAAACTGCTTGATGAATGTTTCTTTTTTTAGAGTTTTTTACAAAAAATTTTAAAGATTATTGCTTAGAGTTAAAACTCTATTGCATCAACACGCTTTTTCTTGTCCCTACAATTTTTTTGTTTTTTTCAGTGGTTTTTTATAAAGGTCTGGATATCTCTATTTTAAAAAACGAGCATAATGGAAGCCAGTTTTTACCCCCCTTAACAACCCTTTTTCAAAGCGTTTATGAAGAAAAAGAAGTAGCTTTGCAAGACCTGGGATCTTTTAAGGCTTTATATTTTTCTAAAAAAGAGAGTCTTTTTCTTGAATTAGATGACGAACTAAAAGACGTTGAAACCTCCTTAAAAGAAAAAAATTATGACCTATTTTTTCAAGCTTTTTCTAAAATAGTTAAGAGTATTATCAAAAAGTCGGACTTACTCTTAGATACCAGTTTGGACACAATATTTTTAGAAGACAGCTCTAGTGTTAGAATTCCAAAATTTTTATATACTTTGTTTTCTTTAAAAAGCTTACTTTCAAAAAAAGATGGGACTTATGAGAGGTTTTTAACTCTTAAAATGGTTTCATTATCAGTGTTTCAAGACATCGAAGATAATTTGCAAACATCTATGGCTGAAAATATTTTAGTAAAAAAAGAGATGGAGCCTCTGCTACTGGACTTAAAAAAAACAGTGGATATTTTAGAAAAACTTGAACTTCATGATTTAAAGACTTCCTCTTTCGACATTTTATTTTTAGATTTATTTAAAAAAAGTATGACCGTTTGGAAGACATCTAATGAACTACTAAAAGCCCTTTTGGAGCAAAGATCCAATGATACCCTCCAATCATTATTGTTTCTTGTGGGCCTTACAATAGCTGTCACCAGCGTTGCTTTTTTGCTTATTTACGTACTTTATGGCAAAAATGTTAGAAACCCTCTTTCAAGTTTAATGATCTCCATAAAAAAAATAGAAGAAGACCACAATTTAAGAATACCTGTTGATTCCAAAGATGAATTTGGTCTTATAGCAGATGGCTTTAATATCTTGTTACAAAACATAAAAGACCAAAACGATACCTCTAAAATTGCGCTTCAAGAGGCCATTAAACGTGCACAAGAAGAAAAAGAACATATGCTTGAAAAAGAAATTTCTGGGATTTTTCAAAAAGCGCGTGATGGAGAACTCTCCTATAGACTTGATACAACTTCAAAAGAGGGGTTTATATTAAAACTGTCCCAAGATATTAACGACGTCATGGATGTTTTTGAGGGCATTTTACGTGATCTGGACGTTTTATTACAAGAGATGGCATCTGGAAACTTAAACTGTAAATTTGACACAAATTCTTTGAATAAAAACTATAAAGGGCTATTTTTAAATAGCATCCAAAGTGCTAATAAAACATCTGATTCCTTAGCACAAACCATTCGCAAACTTTATCAAAGCTCCATGAAGATGGGAAAATCAACACAAAACTTAGAAAAAGGTATTCTTGATCTTTCAAAGAGGTCCCAAAATCAAGCCAGCAAACTTCAAGAAGCAGCAAGCGCCTTAGAGGAAATTTCTGCAACTGTTGTAAAAAATGCTTCTAATGCCGAAAAAGCTTCAAATTTGTCGCAAAAAGCTCAAGAAGAAGCAAATTTTGGCGTTCACGTAGCAGGAGAAGCTATCTCTGCTATGAAAGAAATTGAAAATTCTTCTAGCAAGATCTCTGAAATCATCGTGGTTATTAATGATATTGCATTTCAAACTAATCTCTTAGCCCTTAACGCTTCAGTAGAGGCTGTACGTGCAGGAACTGCAGGAGCTGGCTTTAAAGTAGTTGCAAACGAGGTCAGAAATTTAGCACAACGCTCTTCTTTAGCTTCTCAGCAAGTCAAAAACCTAATCACGCAAAGTGGGGAAAACGTTTTAAAAGGAGTAGAACTTGTAGATAAAGCTGGGGCGTCCTTATCCAAGATTTTAGAATCTTCTAATAAGGCTTTTGAAACCATTTCTGAAATTGCACTCTCGTCTAAAGAACAAGCAATAGGCATTCAAGAAATCAATACTTCTGTTTATATGCTTGATGAACTTACAAAGAAAAACACAGAGCTTGTTTTTGAAAGCCAACGTTCAACGGCTATACTTTCACAAGAAACTAAAGGACTTCTTGTGGCTGTGGACCACTTTAAGGTCTAAAAAACATTTCCCTGCTACCATTTAGTATACAATGCTTGAGAAAAAATAGTTAGAAATAATTCTACAACTTTCTGTCACTTAGGGCCTAGTTATTTAGGTAAAGAAATTTGAACATAGTAAATTTGCATTTTTTGTAAGACTGGAATGCCTATAATTCCAAGGTAAAAAAAACCACTTACAAAAAAAATTAAGGCCCCTAGCCAAAAAAGCTTAATGACTTTCATACAGGCTTCTTTTTTAATAAAAGTGTTTCTTTTGACATAACACCATAGGCTAAACAAGGGATAGCTAGAACAATTTGTAAAACGCCGTAAATCATTGCAAGCACCAGCGCATCTTCTTTTGAAACACCAAATATACCAAGCCCTAAGATCATAGAGCTTTCTCTTAACCCCCATCCTGCAAAAGAAATTGGAAGGGCACTTAAGAAAAAAGAAAGGGGAAGCACTAAAAGCAAATGAGTAATGTTAAGGGATATTCTAAGGTCAAGTGCTAAAATCCAATAAAACACAACCAAACACCCATGAATAAGGATGCTTGCTGCAAAAGCTTTTAAAAACCATTTTGGATAGTTTCTAAGGGCCGCTAAGCTTTGATGCACAGATGATAGTGGCTTTAAAAATTTTTTATGAAACACATGGTTTGGTAAAAAGCTT
>DATDSS010000081.1:0-4312 GCA_035291245.1 Alphaproteobacteria bacterium
GGGGGGGCTTACAGCAACAAAACCATTCATCTCTGGTCTTCTCATTAAGAGCTGCATAGAAATCCAAGCCCCAAAAGAAAAACCACCAACCCAAACTTCACTTGGGTTTTGATGAATGGACTGCAGCCAATCCATAGCTGCTGCTGCATCGCTTAGTTCACCTTCACCGTTATCAAAAGCGCCTTCAGAACGCCCAACTCCTCTAAAGTTGAAACGAAGCGTATGAAATCCCATCGTTGCAAAAGTACGAAACAAAGCATAAGTTGCTTTATTATTCATAGTCCCACCATGCTTAGGGTGGGGATGTAGCACAAGAGCCACAGGAGCATCAGGATGACTTCCTTCTTGGTAACGTCCTTCTAACCTCCCCGCTGGGCCTGTGAACATGACTTCTGGCATTTGAACTCCCTTATTCGTTTAAAAATTCAGTCTAAAAGTTTTCATCTATTGTAATGGTATTTCACTTAAAAAAGATAGATTCATGTGCATCTTTTTTACATACCTTACCCGAGTGGGTGGTAGGTCTTTTCTTCTTTTTGAGTTAAAGCGATTTTTTTATCTTGAACCACATTAGAAAGAGCGAGCAAAACTTTATCCACGCCATCCCCACTAACGCCGCTCATTGCAAATACAGGCGATTTTGTGATTTCTTGGAGTGCTTGTAGCTTCTCTTGAAGTTCTTCTGGGGGGAGGGCATCTACTTTGTTAAGGCCCACAACCTCTGGTTTTTGATCAAGATCTGCACCATATTGGGTTAACTCATGGCGAATCACTTGATAATCATGAGCCACGTCTTCTGAGGTAGCATCAATCAAATGAAGCACCACACTGCACCGTTCAACGTGCCCTAAAAATCTGTGTCCTAACCCTACACCTAAGTGCGCATCTTCAATAAGCCCTGGAAGATCAGCTACTACAAATTCTTTATCAAAAGAACGCACAACACCAAGTTGGGGAGCAAGTGTTGTAAAGGGATAGTCCGCAATTTTGGGCTTTGCGCGACTGACTGCTGCTAAGAATGTGGATTTCCCGGCATTTGGAAGCCCTACTAAGCCAACATCTGCAATGAGTTTTAATTGTAACCACACCCACTTTTCTTCACCAGGCCAGCCAGGCGTCGATTTTCTAGGTGCTTGGTTTGTTGAAGATTTATAGTGCGCATTTCCAAAACCGCCATCTCCTGCTTTTGCAATTAGGATCTGCTCACCTACGTGGGTAAGATCGGCTAGAAGAAATTCTTGCTGTTCGTCATAAACTTGAGTGCCTACTGGAACTTTCAATATCATGAGTTCACCAGAAGGGCCACTTCGCAATCTCCCCATCCCATGAACACCATTTTGAGCTTTAAAATGTTGTTGATAGCGATAGTCGATCAGTGTGTTTAAGTTGTCAACAGCCTCTAAGATTATATCAGCACCTTTTCCACCGTTGCCACCATCAGGGCCACCAAACTCAACAAATTTTTCACGACGAAAGCTGATACAGCCTGGGCCGCCGTCGCCTGCTTTTAAGTAGATTTTAACTTGATCTAAAAATTTCATAAAGTGGACCTTTTAAAGCTTTTAAGTTGAGAACTCGTTTGTTAGTACTATAACCAAGGTCCAAAAGCTATTGCTAGAGATTATTTTTTTAAAGAGCATTTTTAAAAAACGCGTAGCCTTTTAAAGGTATAAAAAAACGGCCAAAAGGCCGACTTTTTTATTTTTTACTTTTTATGCAAACTTTTTTCTGCCGCGGCCGGGATTCAAAATCTTTTTCCCTTCTTCTTGCCACTTATTAACGACATCAGCATTTTGTGAAAAAGAACGGGACGCACTTAAAATAGCGCCTGCTAAAACTTCCATAGGAATTTTTTCAGCATTGCATCTATTTAAAATAGTCAAAATTTTGTCTTTTTGCTTTTCTTCGATTCGACGCTTTTTTTCTACCAAAGAGCTGATTTTGTTTTCGATGTCTGCGAGTTTAGTATCTTTTGCCATGAAAAGTTTCCTTATCTAATAAAATTAACATGAAGAAAAACTATCAGACAATGAAAATAATTTCAAGCTTATTTAGTGTTTTTAAAAAAGAGTAATAAGCTTTCTTTATAAGTGACATTTATGTCAAAAAAACATATCAAATTGACATGTTTTTAGGGATTTATCTCAAAAAACATGTCAAATATTCATGTCAATTGACATGTTTTGAAGGTTCATTTCTTCATTTGTTGAAATATTTTTTACTTTTAAGGCAGCTTGAGAAAGTAAATTTTCACATCTTTTTTTTAATTTTTGTCCAATTTCATAAGAAGAGAGGGCTTCTTCTAAGGTAAAACGACCCTCTTCTAGTTTCTTTACAATCTCTTCTAACGCTGTTAAGGCATTTTCAAAAGATAAAGTTTCAATATCATTATTTTGTTTTGTCATAGCTATAAAATCCTTTGTTCGTTTTTCTACCAAACCATCCCGCTTCTACATACTTTATTAAAAGAGGGCATGGTCGATATTTATCCTCTCCTAGCTCTTGATGCAAGATCTTTAAAATATGGACGCACGTATCAAGGCCAATTAGATCAGCAAGCTTTAAGGGCCCCATAGGGTGGTTTGCTCCTAATTTTAAAGCAAGGTCTATCTCCTCTTTGCTGGAGAGCCCCTCTTGAAGCATAAAGACAGCTTCATTTATCAAAGGCAAAAGAAGCCTATTTACCATAAAGCCTGGATGGTCTTTACAAACTGCAGGGGTTTTTCCTAAAGATTTTACAAACTCTAGGGTGGCTTCAAAAGTTTCTTTTGATGTTTGAAGCGCCTTTATAATTTCAACAAGCTCCATCTTTGGCACAGGGTTCATAAAATGGATGCCTATTACTCTTTGGGGATTTGAAATCGTGCTTGCAAGCTGTGTAAGAGATAAAGACGACGTATTAGAAGTCATTAGGGTTTTTGTTGAAACTATATTTTCTAAAGCTTTAAATAGGTCAACTTTTAAAGACATAATTTCTGGAACAGCTTCTATAACAAGTGTTACCTCTTTAAAATCATCTAAGGAAGAGGTTGTCTTTATGCTAATTAAGCCAAGCTCAGCTGCTTTGTTTTGCGCGCGCTCTAGAGGAGCTGCTAATGGATCATATAAAAACACCTTATAGCCACTTTGTGCGCAAACCTGAGCAATTCCAAACCCCATTTGCCCAGCTCCTAAGACCCCAATTATTTGTGAGTTAGTCATATCAATACCTATTGAATAAAAATTTACTATAATTTTAAGTTTGTGACTCACTCTAAACGGAATCAAGTAAAAGTTTAAAAACAAATTTGGAAAGTATCTGAATCACGCAAGTGTAGCAAAAGTCTTTTGTCGTTCAAGGGGGGGCTTCAAATTTTTGGGTACTGATGAGATCCCTACTTAAGAGCTATGGAGCACAAAAATAAAGGCCTACAATAAAGCTTTGTAAAGGTCAAAAAAACATACAAATAGCGTTTGTAGGTACAGCTTTCTTGGGACTCATCCCGCTTGTTTATTGGTAACCCCCACCACAGTACCCCTCACTTTTGAAATCTTAACAATCCATAAACAATGTTTGGTTGTTTCTTAAGCAATGGTTAATTTTGATGGGGCTTTTTAGGGGTGATTTCGGGCTGTATTTGCAATTTTAGATAAACTTTAATGACACAAAACATAGGGGGGTCTGACGGGGCTTATGCGGTTTGCTGAAAAAACTATAGTAGCGCCTCCACCTCCTCCACCACTAAACGTACCCCCACCCTGTCCTTGCCTCTATGATTTTAAAAATCACATAAAACAAGGAGTCATAAAAGCATTTCATCTTTTAATCAAGTGTGGCATTATTTCTTTCAATTGAGCTCAATCTTCCAAAATAACCCACAAATAGGCCGGGCGAGGGAGTCAGCCCCAAGGTATTTCCTTGAAACGGTTGTTGCTAAGAAGTCGCACTCAACTTCTTCCCACCAAAACGAGCGCTTGCATGTATAAGAATAACTCGCAGCGGTTAAAAAAGAGTTAAAGCCACCCCTTTATGCGATTTTTTTTCTCAAAAACAAGGCCCCCCGCATATGATTTTTTTCCCCCTTATGCGATTTTTCCCTTATGAAGCGGGTTTTCCTCCAAAAGGCAGGCCTCCCCCTAATACCTCAAAAAACTTATCGCAAAAAAATTTAAAATGAGGGGGAGTGTGGTAATCAATGGCATTCGGTTAAGTCCTAACAAATTTGGATGCATTACTACTTTGCCACTTAGTGTAAGGTTTTCTAGATCGTCTTCGATAATGACGATTAGGCCTTATTTTTTGACGCACACGCGAAATGCTAGTCAGTATCTT
>DATDSS010000082.1:0-4248 GCA_035291245.1 Alphaproteobacteria bacterium
AAAAAATAATGACTGAAAATGATTCAAACCAAAAAAATTTTAATAAAGACTGGCAAGACTTTTGTAAGTCCGTTGAGCCATTAAAAACAAAAGAAAGAACCAAAGCACCTCTCCCCAAAAGAGCGTTTGCCCCCTCTTTAACCACAAAGCCCTATACTTTTTTATCACCAGAAGCACCTATTGATTTTTCAACCACCCTTGATTTGCATCACTTAACTTTTGAACAAGCTTATAAAGCCTTAGAAACATTTTTAAAAAATGCCCATCTTAAAGGGAGGAAGCGTGTTTTTATTATCACCGGAAAAGGTCAAGTGAAAGAAGAGGGCCAAACTACCTTGCAACAAAAAGTCCCAAAGTGGTTAAAACACGGCCCTTTAAGTGTTTTTGTGGCGAGATTTGAACACGCCCCTTTATCAAAAGGGGGAGAAGGAGCACTTGAGGTCACCTTAATTAAGAAAAAGCATTAAAAGGCGTTACTTACTTTTGTTCGCCTTTACCAAACCACTTTTCGGCTAGAGCTAGGCCGTCCATATCTTTTGTCTTCCCCAATTGAAAATCTTTCTTGGGGTGTGAATACCCTAATAAATGAGGATAAAAGTCTACATAGCTGTATTTTTTTATAAGATTTTTTATTTCTTCGGAAGTTTTTTTCTGAAAAATACTTTTTCCAATTATTTTCTCTACGGCTTTAGAATAAAATGGACTTGAAGGTGTTAGGTAAGACGTTAAATCCAATCCGTTAAGAAACTTGCTTTCAAAAGCATAAATATCACCTGCATTAAATCGTTCTTCTAAGAATTCTTGGGCTTTTGTCACATCTATGTTTTTATAGTACTCATAAACTGTATAAAATTCATTGAAACCGTATTTTTCTATGAATTTTTTTGTTAATTCAAGTTCTTGAGGGGTATCTTTCGAATTACGAATCTTAGTAGACATAGCGTTTTGATTGCCTGCCTCTATGGAAAGTTGTAAAAAATTTTCTGCGTCTTCTTTTTTATGAAGCATGGTATTTAAATCGTACTTTAAGAAATATAAAACTCCACTATCTTTAGAGGGATATTTTTTTATAAATTTTTCAAACGCTTCTGTAGCTAAAACTTCATTTTGTTCATAACCATAAGCCCCAGAAGAATATCCATTGTACTCACTAACAATTGCTCTATCAACATAACAAAAAGAATACTCCATAAAGCTAGCAGCCAAACTTCCAAGGTTGGAAGTAGGATAACTTCCTTTCAAAGCCTCTAAAACAGTGTAATGATTTTTTGCGTTTTCATGGATCTCTGGGAATGCTTCATGAGTTAACGTTACTGCTTTTAAACAAAATTCTTTGGTGGCATTTAAATACTCTTCTTGTGAGGAGCGAGTGGTAAATAAAAGATCAATAAAATCTTGAGAGAGCTGTACGTTCATTGCAAAGTAGTTAAGCTTTTGCCTTGTGCTTAAGAGCCCAAGCACGTATGAATTTGGGCAGCAATACGTGAGGAGTTCGCTTTCTTCACGCTCAATCCAGCATGATTCCAAAGCCTCAAAAACGTTTTTACTGACTAACCTCAGCGATAAAAGATCGTTATTTGGCAAATACGATCCGATCTCTTTCACATAATCTACTGAATAAATAGGTGATAAAGCTTCCTTCTCAAGGGGGGCCTCTTGTGGAAGCATTGCAAAGCTAAAACTACTTAAAAGTGTTAAAGCTAAAAAATTCTTTAAATTCATTGATTTTCCTTTTTTATAAAGATAATTTCTTTAAAAATATAGTTATTCTATTAGCTTCTATCAAGAATTTTTAAGGGATAAGAACCTTTTCAAAAACTCTCTATAAAAATATCAAGTTCATCAGCTATTTTTATTACTTTTAAAGGATTAATAATATTGACGTCTCCCGCTTTTATAGCTATGCCGTTCAACCCTGATTCTTTTAAATCAAGGATTGTTTGAACACCAATAGTTGCTCTGTCTAAGCGCTCATCTTGGCATGTCTTGGACATTTTTACCAAAATTCCTCCCGTTGGATACGCTAAGGAGTGCTTATACCCCCCTACCCTTTTTATGAGCTTTTGCGTTCCTTCTACAGCCTCAACACCAAGGACAACACCTGTTTGAATAACAACAGATTGACCTATATCCAAAGGACTAAAGAGTTTTAAAAGGTCTACGCCTTTTTGAATATCTTTTAAGTCTTGATGGCTGGGTTTAATCAAAGTCAAGCTTCCAAGAGTTTTTATAGTTGAGTCCAAAAACTCATGAGCCCCTCTTACGGTAAAGCCTTCTTCTTTTAAAAAAAGCGCAATAGACGATAACAACCCATCATCTCCAAAGGCCTTTACCCCCATCCGCGACAACCAACGAATCCCTTTGAAATCAAGAGAAAGACTAGAAAAGTTAGGGCGCTTCATGCCCCCTAAAAACACAATATCTGTAACCCCCCAAGTCTTTAGCTGGTCTAAAACACGCTGAACTTCTCCTAGTTTAAAAACTTTACTTTGAGCTTGAAGCAAAAATTCATCTGGTGTAATCCCCTCAAATCCAATGACGAAAGTGTCTATAAAAACCTCTTGTTTTAAAGAGCTTAAAAGATTTTTAACTAAATCCCCAGAGCCCGCAATCACGGCAAGCTTAAGGGGGTTATCTTCTAGCGCGCTTGACATAAAGGACGTTGCGATTGTTTTAAGATAAACTCTAAGATCTCTTGAGCTTCCAGGTTAGAAAGATACTTTTGTGTTGCGTTCTCCACACGTTTTGCAAAGATTGTTCCATCATTTTCTTCAAATAAATCACTGTAAAGAGCTCTTAAAGATTGAATGGTCTGTGTTGAAAAACCGCGACGCTTAAGCCCTACTAAGTTAAGTCCAACGAGTTTTGCACGATTGCCTAAAACCATTCCAAAGGGTATTACATCTCCTTCGACACCTGTTGCGCCGCCAATCATGGCATGACGCCCAATTCGAACAAACTGGTGAACAGCACTAAGCCCCCCTAAAATTGCAAAATCATCAACAAAGACATGCCCTGCAAGAGTTGCATTATTAGATAAAATAACGTGATCTCCTAGGTGACAGTCGTGTGCCACATGGGATGCAACCATAAGCAAACAGTCATTACCAATACGCGTGTAAAGCCCCCCACCTTCTGTGCCTGGATTGATGGTGACATGTTCTCTGATGTGACAGTTGTTGCCGATCTCTAGGAAGGAATCTTCTCCATGAAATTTTTTATCTTGAGGACGCAAACCAATAGAAGAAAAAGGAAAAATGACACTATCTTCTCCAATTCTTGTATGACCATCGACAACAACATGAGAAACAAGCTGCACGCCTTTTTTTAAAACGACATGGTCTCCTACACAACAATAAGGGCCAATTGAAACGCCCTCATCTAGATGAGCTTTTGGGCTAACGACTGCAGTTGGGTGAATAAATTTTTTAGTATTCATTTATAATTACTCCGCAACCATAGCAGTGAATGTAGCTTGGGTTGCAAGTTCCTCTCCAACCCAGGCTTCACCCTTTATTTTCCAATAAGTTCCGCGGCGTTTAAGTTTAGAAACTTTTAGTGTTAAGGTATCTCCTGGGCTAACAACACGCCTAAACTTTGCTTCCTCAATAGAGGCAAAATAAACAATACTTCCTTTTGCTTTTTCTGGCTCTTGGGTAAGCATGGTTTTTTGCGCAAATACAGCAGCAGTTTGAGCTAAAGCTTCGATAATCAATACGCCTGGCATAACTGGTTTTTCCGGAAAATGGCCAACAAAAAACCATTCGTTATAGGTAACAGCTTTTGTAGCAACTATTTCTTCATCTATTTTCAACTTTTCAATACGATCGACAAGTAAGAAAGGGTATCTGTGGGGGATGAGGGCTTTTATTTGCTCAAGATCTAGCTTTTCCATAAGTTTTTAGGGTCCTAAAGTTTTATTTTTAAATAGTTGATCCACTATACCAAATTTTTCTTTGGTTGTTTACTTTTGATTTAAACGCCTTACCACCCGACGGAATTTTGATATGGAAGATCTCCTTGTGGCATAAAAACACCTGCCGCTGCAGGATTGACAGAGGGAAGCGGAAAGTAAGGCGTCATAAAAGCATTCAATCTTTTAATCAAGCGTGGCATTATCTCTTTCAATTGAGCTTGGGTCTTCCAAAATAACCCACAAATAAAGCAGGTCCTGGGAGTCAGCCCCAAGGTATTTCCTTGAAACGGTTGTTGCCGAAAGATCGCTACTACAATCTTTCCCCACCAAAT
>DATDSS010000083.1:0-5365 GCA_035291245.1 Alphaproteobacteria bacterium
AGGCTTTAGAGCAGCCTTAACCAGAGCGATTAACAACTATGTCGCCAACAACCCTATTAGCAAAAAAGATAAATTTGTTATTGCCAGTGAAGACATTCGTGAAGGTATTACCTGTGTTTTGTCAGTTAAAGTTCCAGATCCAAAATTTTCCTCTCAAACCAAGGATAAGCTTGTCTCTTCTGAGGTACGCCCTGTTGTGGAAAGCTCCGTTTCAAAAGCTCTTGAAGAGTGGTTTGAAGAAAATCCTGGGCATGCTAAAAATATTATTTTAAAAATTCAAGAAGCTTCAGCAGCAAGAGAAGCTGCAAGACGTGCGCGCGAACTTACCAGAAGAAAAGGTGTGTTGGATATTGCCTCTCTTCCAGGAAAGCTTGCAGATTGTCAAGAACGTGATCCAGCAAAAAGTGAGATTTTCATCGTTGAGGGAGATTCTGCAGGAGGCTCTGCTAAACAGGCACGAAACAGATCATTTCAAGCTATTCTTCCTATTAAAGGTAAAATTTTAAACGTGGAAAGAGCGCGTTTTGATAGGATGTTAGGCTCTCAAGAAATTGGAACATTGATTACAGCTCTTGGAACTGGGATAGGGGCTGAAGATTTTAACGTGGATAAAACGCGCTATCATAAAATTGTTATCATGACCGACGCGGACGTCGATGGTAGCCACATTAGAACCCTTCTTTTGACTTTCTTTTACCGTCAAATGAAACCTTTAATTGAAAAAGGGTATTTATATATTGCGCAACCTCCCTTGTATCGTGTGAAAAAAGGGTCGTCTGAGGTGTATTTGAAAAACGAGGGAGCGTTGGAGAACTATCTTTTGGATGCTTCTTGTCGAGACTCTTTGTTAGAAGACGCCAAAGGCCAAGCAATTGCAGGGCAAGACTTAAGAGAGCAAAGCGCTCTTTGTTCAAAGGTACAACATTCTCTTTCTAATCTTGCTAAAAGATTTGGAAAAATTGAAATATTAGAACAGGTTTGGTTAAGTATCAAAGGTGGTAGGCTTAATCACGACGCACTTTTAAAAAAACTAGATACTTTGGAAACCGAAATTAAGAGTACTTGGACTGTTAAAGAAAACAACGGTGTTTTGGAAATTTATCAAACCTATGCAGGCGTTACTGAATATTTAAGCGTGCCTTCAAGCTTTTTTGTGAGCCATGAGCTTAAACACTTAGAAGAGTTTACAAGCCTTAAAGTGCTATTTGAAGCAGGGCCATGTACTTTGAAAGTTGATGCAAAACGAACCATTTGTCTAGGTCCAATAAAGCTTATTCAAACGCTTATTGAAATGGGAAGAAAAGGTCTTAGCATTAACCGTTATAAAGGTCTTGGTGAGATGAACCCAGAGCAACTTTGGGAGACAACTCTTGATCCAAATGTAAGAACTCTTTTACAAGTGAAACTTAACCACGTGGAAGAGGCTGAAAATATTTTTTCAACGCTTATGGGAGATGTGGTGGAACCTAGGCGTGAATTCATTCAAAAAAATGCCCTTAAGGTCGTGAACTTGGATGCTTAAAAACGCTTGGTAGAATAGAGCTTGAAACATTATGGTCTTTTATGAAAATTTTATTGATTAAACTGGGAGCTCTTGGGGATATGGTGCAAACACTCCCCTTTTTTAAAGCTTTTAAACAGCAGCACCCCCATGATGAAGTAATTTTGTTAACTTCTCGAATTTATAAGAATTTTATGGAAGAAACTGGCTATTTCGACGGAATTTGGACTGTGGAAAGAAAGGGGCTCTGCTCTTTTTTAAAAGCAGTAAAAAGGGTTAGGGCCTATGATTTTTCTAAAATTTATGACTTGCAATTGGTAGATCGTACAAGTTATTGGGGACCATTTTTTACAGTAGCTACTATGGCAAAGTGGTATGGCTATAGTCCGTTGGATGTTTTTTTAGAAAAACACAGGCATATTCATAAAATGCATGGTTGGGACAGATTGCAAGATCTCTTTAAAAAATGGGGACTTGAAAAAGTTTCATTAGAAGCCTTAAACCCCTTTGAAGAAAAAATATTTGTTCATGAAATGTTGAAAAACCCTTATGCCTTATTTGCAATTGGGGCATCTTTAACTTTTGAGGGAGGAAAGATTTGGCCCCTAGAGCACTATCAAAAAGTTATAAATTCTGTTTATGACAAAGGAATTTTGCCAGTGGTGATAGGAGGAAAGCTAGAGCAGACAAAAAAACTGGAAAATTGTTTAAATTTAATTGAAAAAACAAGTATTCAGGATCTTTTCCCGTTATCAAAAAATGCTCTTTTTTGTCTGAGCAATGACACAGGGGCAGGGCATATTTTTGCAAGCTCCAAAACACCTACTTTAATACTTTATGGAAGGCACACAGATCCTGTGCAGTGTGCTCCTCGCCTTGAAACTGTTATAACTCTTCGTAAGGAACAAATTAGCGCTATAACTCCTTTGGAAGTTTTAGAGGCTTTGGGTAAAATGGTGGGGCCTTTAAAGGATTAAAACGCGTAAAGACTCTAAAAAGTCCTCAAGGTCTTGGATTTCTATAGTAGGGCCGAACCAGATCCTAAGGCAGGGGAATGGCGCATCTTTATGACCTTTTACATCATAGGCAATTTCTTGGTCTTGCAAGGCCTGACAAAGTTGTTGGATTTTTTCCCAGGTATCAAAATTTTTAAAAAGTAAACAGGGGCTGATGGGGGATAAATATTCAGGGGATAAAAAGGAAACATTATCTTGCTCTATCCAAGTTGAGACCACTTGAAAGTTTTTTTGTACCCGGTCTATTAAATAGCTGAGTCCTCCTTGAGATTTTGCCCACTTAAGGGCTAGTATCATGTCATTTAAAACCATCATAGAGGGGGTATTAATCGTTAGACCTTTGAAGATGCTTTTATGAATAACCTCATCAGTTTTTAATCTTAAAAATTTTGGAATTGGCCAAGAAGGCGTGTACGTCTCAAGGCGTTTAAGAGCTTTTGGAGATAGGACAATAACGCCATGGGCGGCTTCGGAACCAAGCCCTTTTTGAAAAGAAAAAGCAGTAGCATCTAAAAAATCCCAGGGTAGATCTGTGCAAAAAACAGCTGAGGTTGCGTCACACACAACAAGCCCTTTATGACGAGTCATCCAATCTTCTTTTTTTAAGCAAACCCCTGAAGTAGTTCCATTCCAAGTTAAAAGCACGTCGCATAAAGGGTCTAGGTCTTTTAATGTTGGTATTTTAAACGTTTGAAAGTAGTTATGCTCTGTAACATTTAACTGAAGTTGCTGGGTTGCGTCTTCGTACCAAAGTTTTGAAAATGCGTCTGTTACTAGAGCTTCAACAGGGTTTGGGCCTAATAAATTCCAAATAAGTGTTGCAACAGCCCCCATGGCTGAGCCTGGGACGATTGCTATTTCATAATCATTAGGGATTTCTAAGACGGTTTTTAAGTTTTTTATAAGGGTTTCACAAAGATTTGTACCTTTTGCGCTTCTGTGGGAGCGTCCTAAAACAGAGATGTCAAAAGCGTCAAAAGTGAAGGTAGGATATTTTTTGCAAGGACCTGAAGAAAATCTTGGGTCGAAGGGCTTTTTTAAGGACTTTTTTAGCATTATTTGAGAAAATTTTTGTAGGGCTTTTTAAAGAGTATAAAGCTCTATAAGTTAGGTGTAACTTTAAAAAAGTACTTTTTTTGGTAGGCCAAGACTCCCCGCATAAAAACCAGCATACCCCGCCCACGTAAAATCAAGGGAGCGTTTGCCCCACAGAGCGTTCACTCTCTCCAAAGGTACATTGTCAGATTTCACACACGGGACGGACGGTGCCTTTCCCTCTTGTCGTTCAAAAATCACACAGGTAGGCTTTAAAAACTCAAACTTTTTTTCAAAGGTTGTGGTTTTAGACCATAGGTTTGAAAAAAATACCTAAAATTTTATGGGCTATTTTAAAATTTGTGGGCTCTTTAAAAAAAAGTTATAACAATAACTGTAGGATCTGAAAAGTTTGGCTGATGAAGAAAAACTAACTTCTTACAAAAACTCAAAAAACTCAAAAAGATTTAAAATAACCACTCATGAAAGAAGGGCACGATCATGAATGTTTTGTCATGGATAAAAAAATTCCAAACGCCTGTAAAAAAAGCTGCAAACTTTGTGGGCTATCAGTATGTGGGGGAACCAAAGTGGACACCAAGGCGTTACGATGCTTTAAGTGAAGAAGGATATTGCCATAACGTGACTGTTTATCGCTGCGTGAATTTAATCTCAAGGGGGTTAAGTTCTATCCCGTGGCTTTTTATATGAAAAAGATCATGAAGTAGAAGAACATCCGCTTTTAAAGCTTTTAAAGCACCCCAACCCCGTTCAGTCGGGGTCTTTTTTTATAGAATCGGTGATAAGCTCCTTGCTTTTGGGTGGAAATGCTTATGTCCAATCTTTAAAAAATGATAAAGGCGAGCCATTTGAACTGTATATGCTTCGTCCAGACCGTGTGAGGATTTTGCCTGGCCAAGGAGGAATTCCTGCTGGTTATGTGTATGAAGTAAATGGTAAAAAACGCTTTTTTGAAGTAGATCCTTTGACTGGGGAAAGTGAGGTGATGCATTTAAAGCTGTTTCATCCGCTGTGTGATTGGTATGGCTTGAGTCCATTAGAAGCAGCAAATTCCTCTATCGATCAGCATAACGCTGTTGGCGGGCATAATTTGGCACTTCTTCAAAATGGAGGAAGACCATCTGGTGCTTTGATGATTAAGACGGCGCAAGGTGTGGGGTTATCTGATAAGCAGCGAGAACTTATTCGCCAAGACATCAAAGATATCTATGAAGGCCAAGCAAATGCGGGGCGTGTGATGGTTTTGGAAGGGGATTTTGAATGGAAGGAAATGGGCTTATCGCCAAAGGATTTGGACTTTGTTGAGGGAAAAAACCTCTCATCTAGGGAGATTGCCCAAGCTTTTGGAGTGCCGCCTATGCTGGTTGGTGTTCCCGGAGATGCGACTTTTGCTAATTATAAGGAAGCACGTTATCACCTGTGGGAAGATACGATCTTGCCGTTTTTGGAGCTTTTAAAACAAGAGTTGAACTTGTGGTTGGTCCCTCAGTTTTCAAAAGAGTTGAGATTGGATTTTGACCTTGATAGTATCCCAGCTTTGCATGTAAGGCGGGAGTCAACATGGGCAAAAATCAGCCAAGCTGACTTTTTAACGCTTAATGAAAAGAGACAAGCTGTCGGGTATTCGCCAATTGAGGGAGGAGATTGTTTGAAAAAGGAGGAAAAATCATGAATGTCTTAAAAGTACCGTGGGGAGGAACGTTACTTGATGGCGAGGGGCGCTTTGAGGGCTATGGAAGCGTTTTTGGGGTTATCGATTCTCAAGGAGAAGTTTTGGAAAGGGGGGCTTTTA
>DATDSS010000084.1:0-2441 GCA_035291245.1 Alphaproteobacteria bacterium
ATAACAACACCGCGTCATCTTATCATCTTATGTGCGCAAGATTAGACCCATCCCACTTGATTTTTTCATGCCCTTCAACACGTCGAGTACTCGGCCCAGATTACGCGCTACCTATTCCACACAAGTCGGACAGCTTGAATCATGGGCTTTACAATTTTATACTCCCTAGTAAAAGTTAAGACACCCAGATGTGGATAGAGTTTTGTTTTTAAAAAGCCGCCTTTTTTGGCGATGCAATGGACAATTTCATTTAAAGACGGCTCATCAGAGCGTTAGCATAAGAGCAAGCAAAGCTTTTAAATCTAGAGGGGCAAAAAATAACGTTGGATTTGGGGGTTCTTTAAGACGAGCAGCATAAAGCATCCCATAAATTTCTACAGCTTCGATTGAAACAAGAGCAATGAGTTTTTCTATTTTGCCTCCCTCTTCAAGACAAGATGACTCTAAGGAAAACCCTGTTTTTAAGCATTTATGAAAAAGCTCTATATGCCACCGTCTTGTGTAATATTTTACAACAAGATGAGCAGATTCTAAGGTCCATCAATTTTAAGAGTAGTAAGAAGGCGCCATGAAATTTTTTTTCCCATTTTAACGACTGCCAGTTACTTCAACAATGTCGGTTTCAACGCCGCAATAGAACAAAGGTTGATCGCTCAAGTTTACTTTTTTCAAGAGGGGCAATTATGCCACTGACAGTTTTTAAGGTCAAAGTTACTTTTTCACCTTCAATTAGTATATCGTAGGTTCCAAGAACGGGTGTATTTTTAAGCTTTTGAGAGATCCTTCCTTCTTTTTTCCATACATCGTTTCTCCCAAATGGCGATCTTGGCTTTGTCTGATGATGTAGCAAGCCCCAAGTGTTTTTGCTTCTAGTAGAAACTCAAAAATATCACCTTCTCGATCGCAACTATGAATTGCCGCCTGTCAAAGAGCATGATTGTGTCGTAAATGTTCAATCCAAAGGTAACTTTCTTTTTCTTCTATTAGCCTTTTTGAACTTTTCTAATTATTAGAATGCCAAAATAGGTTTGGTGTGCTAAACCAAGAGCTATATTATTTTTGGCGTCACTTAACGAAATGGGAATACCTGGACATTTTATAACCGCTGTTTAACTTCGCGGTTGAAAGGGTGTTTAGAAAAACTAACGGTATCCAAAGCTACGAATAAAACAGGTGTTAAATAAAGAGTAATCACCTGAGAAACTAAAAGACCTAAAATAACCACAATTCCAACGGGCGTCCTAAACTCATAGCCTTCCCCAAAAGGAACAGCAAGAGGAACAGCTCCTAAAATCGTAATAAGTGTCGTCATTAAAATAGGACGAAATCTGGTTAGGCACGCTTCTATCATACGATTTTTAGAAGAAACAGATTTTGTATCAAATAAGCAGTAATCCACAAGCATAATCGCATTTTTTTTAACAATACCAATTAATAAAATCAGCCCAATAAAACCAGGAATGCTTAAAGAGGGCTCAAAAAGATAGGCCCATAAAAGCCCGCCAAAAGCCGCAGAAGGAAGCCCAGATATAATTGTTAAGGGATGCTTAAAACTTTCGTATAAACACCCTAAAATAATATAGACAATCAAAAAGGACAGCAGCATCAAGGTTCCAAGCCCCCACTCGCCTTTAGGTTTATTACTATAAAACTGCTGAACAGTAACTGTTGACGGCAAATTAAGCTTTTTTAACGTATTATCTATTGCACTTGAAAGCTCTTTACCCCCCACACCTTCCTTAGGAGAGTAAAATATTTGCGTTGTAAAGAGGCCTTGTTCTTTATAGATTTCCAAAAAGTCTGCTGTTTTTTCTATGGCCGAAAATGCGGCTAATGGCACTAAAACATCATTTTTGTTTCGAATGGTTAAATACTCAATATCTTTTAAGTGTTCTTGGTCTTTTGGCTCAATTTCCATGATCAAAGACATCATCCCTCTTTTGTCATTTACAGTTAAAAGATCAAGGTTTGCATAAGCCAGGCCCAGTGTTTTTGAAAGCTGATAAGACGATATTCCATAACGTCCCATAAGAACTGGATCCGTTTTAAGAGTTACTTGGGTCGTTTGTTTCTTATAAGGCGCTGACAAATTTTCAACAACCCCACTCTCTTGTAAAAGTTTTTCTAAGTCTGAAGAGAACTTAAAAACCTCTTCTTGGTTAAGGCCTTGAAGATTAATAGACTGAAGGGCTAGATTTTTTGTATCGTTATTGCCCCCTAAGTTCATAACGGGAACGAAATTAATTTCAAAATCAGAGATATTTTTTATAGACTCTTGTAATTGCTTTATAACCTCAGGCATAGGGGGGCGGCTTTTTTTGTCTTTTAGTTTTAAAAAAGACGTGCTTGCGTTGGGATAATCCCGAGAAGCTCCAACAGATGAAAAAGCCCCTTCTACGTAAGGATTTTGTTCTAAGCGTTTAATCGCCTCATCTTGTTTT
>DATDSS010000085.1:0-2483 GCA_035291245.1 Alphaproteobacteria bacterium
AAAGGGCGCTGTGATTTCTGAAATGCCATTTGGTATGTTTCCTTCTTCTGCTCATTTTCCCAGGAGGAACCGTATAATTTCTGGCCTTAGTAAAGCGGTTGTAGTGGTAGAAGCAGCTAAAGCCTCAGGCACTCTTATTACCGCGCGTTTAGCAGTAGAGCAGGCAAAAGACGTTTTTGTCGTACCTGGCAGCAGCTTAGACCACCGCTATGAAGGCAGCCATGATCTTTTGAAAAATGGCGCAATTTTAACAACTTGTTATGAAGATATTGCAGAAGTTATAAAAGACCTGAAAGAGGGGCAGGGGTATAAACAAAAAACGCAACATCTCAGCTTAGAAGAACCAAGCAGTTCGTGTCTGCCTTTTTCAGATGAAGACTTTTCTGCTCAAAAAGACAGTCTAAATAAGTTGTTGTTAAGCTCTTTAAGCAAAAGCATCTCCATTAGCATCGAAGAACTGTTGACGCTTCATAAGGTTTCTTTAAAAGAGCTTTCAGCAGCGTTGTTTTCTCTTGAGCTAGAAGGAAGAATCCTTAAATCTTGTGCTGGAAAGTATTTGCTGGCTTAAAGATTATTTTACTTCTCTTGGTTTTTTTTCAAAAGATCTTGGACTTGATCTTCTTCCCATTCAGGCTTTAAGAATGTTAAGTATTCCTCAATCATGGGGATTTGACCAAGTTTTGCAGCTTGTAAAATAGAAGCAGCTCCAAAAGAAAGCAACACCCAGACAGGCCAAAAGGAGCCAGCCCCTGTTACAAGCCACACAATTAAGCACAGCACAAAAATAGAGCAATATATGACAAGATTTGTAAAAAACCGCTTCAGCTCTGAAACATGTTGGCGAACTTTGAGCTCGTAATTGCTTGTGTCTTCCATTTTATTTAAAATTTTTGATAATATGTTCTAAGTCCCATTTTACGTTTTTTTAAACAATTAACAAGGGTTAACTTTTCGCTTGATTTTAACATTTAAAAACTGTATAAAAATACTATCTGCTGCGCCCGTAGCTCAATTGGATAGAGCGTCAGACTACGGATCTGAAGGTTAGGAGTTCGACTCTTCTCGGGCGCGCCATCTTAAAGAATTTAAGAACTCGATGGCATATTTCCCCAAAACTTTATTTGATTTTTTAAAACTTCTAAAAACTCATAATATCAAGGCAAGGCTGGTTGGCGGCTGCGTGAGGGATTTTTTACTTAATCTTCCTACAACCGACTTTGATATAGCAGTAGCTGTTCCCGTTCTAAAATTAAAAGAATTTTTAAAAAAAGAAAAAATCTTTACCTATGATTTGGGGTTAGATTTTGGCAGCTTAGGCGTTCTTTACAAAGGCGCAAAAATAGAAGCGACCAGCCTTAGAAAAGATAGTTATTTTGAATCTCGCCATCCAGTTGTTGTTTTTACCAGGTCTTTTATAAAAGACAGCAAAAGGCGAGATTTCACCTTTAATGCGCTTTATATGGATGAAGAGGGAAAGATTTTCGACCCTTCTAAAAAAGGTTTAAAAGATCTAAAAGAGGGGAGGGTGCGCTTTATTGGTAATCCCAAAAACCGCATAGAAGAAGACCCGCTAAGAATTCTTAGGTTTTTTAGATTTTATGCCTTTTACGGCAGGGTAAAGCCTGATCTTAACACTTTAAAGCATTTACAAGCACAAAAAGAAACGTTGTCTGCCCTTTCAAAAGAGCGCATTCACCAAGAAATCCTTAAACTTTTAAACGCACCAGACCCTTATGAAGCGCTCCTTTTGATGAAAGAGACAAAAGTGTTTGAGTTCTTTTTTAAAGGGACCTTACCACAAAAAGAGATGTTTTTAAAACTATCTCCACTCCTTAGGTTTTACTGCCTTTTAAACGGAAATTTGCAGAACCTTGAAACTTCTTGGCGCTTTTGTAAAAAAGATAAGAAAAAACTCCGTTTTTTTAACAAAATTCAGTATGACTATCAGCAGTATGGTTTGATCTATAGCTTGTATTACCATGAAAAAGAAGCAGTTTTAGAAATGAGTGCACTTTTAGAAAAAGATCCTTTAACGATGTTACAGACGATTAGGTCTTGGCAAAAGCCAGCACCACCATTTTGTGTGGAGGATTTTTTGAAAGTGCTCCCCAATAGCGGGTTTGCGTATAAAGCGTTTAAGGAAAAAGAGAAAGCCTGGGTTTTAACGCTAAAGAAAGACGGTTAAGTAATTGTGCAAAGCCTATAAAAAACCTTATACCAATCTCAAAAATTCTTATTAAGTTTATAGGATTTCTTATCTGTCATCCCTGCGAAAGCAGGTACCTATGACTAACCTCTTTGGGGCGGCTGTATAGAGATCCCTGCCTTCGCAGGGATGACAAAGAGGACGGCGCAGGGAGGGAAATTCAAAAGAAAAAACGAGTGGGGGGGTGACAATAGAAGGTGCCGTAATAACATAAATCATAAAAAAACCCCTTTTAAAGGGGTTTTAAAAAGTTTTAAAGAATAATATTATTCTTTAA
>DATDSS010000086.1:0-11464 GCA_035291245.1 Alphaproteobacteria bacterium
TTTACATCAAAGAACGTTATAAAATCCATTAATCAACGATACAGCCAAGAACACAAACAGCTATTTCCTCGATTTGAAGAATATACGGCAATATCTCCTAAAAAATCCGTAGTAAAAAGGATAAAAATCATAGAATCAACTCAAAAAGCTCAAGAAATTTGCACCCAGCAGCGCAGCGAGTTTCAAAAAAAAGTCCTTGGCATACAAACATTTTCTAATGAGACTGCAAAGGATATTTTTGATAAGCGAGATACGCAAAACTACCCTAAAAGTGTTTTAGATCTTATGGATATTTTACATAGCACCGGTAGCATTTATGATCTTCGTACAAAGCTAACGTCAGGTGCAAATTTAGAAAAATTAAACGGAGATAGAAGCGGGCAATTAAGCCTTCGCATTAATGATCAGTGGAGGCTTTGTTTTGAGTGGGTAAGCGGTAAAGGTGCCTATAACGTAGAAGTGGTGGATTATCACTAAGACCATTTTTAAAAATAGGTTTTCAGTTTTGGGGGCAGTTTTGATGGATGGGGAAAAAGCGTTTCAGTCTAAAGGATGCCTTTGAAGAAGGGGCGTAAAGCTCCTTAATCGCTTCTACCATGACCAGGCCAGAAAATTTTTGTAAAACACAGGAGCCTATTTTTTCTATAGCAGGGGACAGCTTAAGAACTGCCTTAGACTCAAGAGGGGGCATATATAAACATCTGTCATGACGAACAGGAATTAAAAGGTTATCCTTTAAAAGCTCTTGAAGCTGGCTAAGGCTATAGGGTTGCCCATGTCCAAAAGGTGTTGATTCAGCTCTTGACCAAAGCCCCCTTCGATTAGGCGTAATAATTAAAACTTTTCCAAGGGGCTTTAAAACCCTCCAGATTTCTCGAAAAGCTTGTTTGTTTTCAGAAAAAAACTCTAACCCGTGTATTAAAAGAAGATAATCCACAGACTCAGAAGCTAAACACAAAAGAGTCTCTTCGCTTACCACGTTAAAACACTGCTCAAAAGCAGCAGCATAAGATAACCCATGGCAAGGGAGTGTTACTTGAAGGGGATGAAAATCGCTCTTGCCATAATATTCTAAAAAAGGGGCGCTTAAGCCAAGGCCTGCTAGTGTTTTATCAGCCGAAATCGACGGCCAAAAAGCTTGAATTTTTTTTAAAATAAAAAAAGAACTCCAAAAACCTAAAGGACTTTGGTAAAAATGTTCAAGAGCTAAGCGCTGCGTCATAACTTTTTTAACTTAAGGCCCCAATGTCTATCTTATTTTTAAGCAATTCCCGCATCGGTGATAGTGTTTTGGGTACGTGTATTTTGAATTATTTGACCACGGCTTATCCGGATAAATCAATAACAATCGTTGCAAACTCTTTAACGCAGTCGTTGTTTAAAACAGTTCCTAATTTAAAAGAACTTAAACTTTTGGAAAAAAAGCGCTATCACAGACATTGGGTGGATCTTGTTTTAGACTATAGAAATCAGAATTTTGATTGGGTGATAGACTGTAGAGGAAGCCTGGCATCCTATTTTTTGAAAACTAAAAAAAGAAGTGTTTGGAAGAAAAGTTCTCCAAATAGTCATAAAGTTGTTCAGCTTTGTAACTGGCTTAGTATTCCTTTGACAGCCCCAAAATTGTGGCTAAGAAAAGGGGATGTTGAAAAAGCTAAAGATCTGTTTGAGGGTGAAAAGGTTCTTGCTGTTGCACCTTTTGCTAACTGGATTGGCAAACAGTGGCCCTATTTTTCAGAATTTTTGCGATCTTTTGAAGAAATTTATCCAGATTATAAGTTATTGCTGTGCTGTAGCTCTCAAGAAGCTAGTTTTATGCCAGATCTTATAAAAAATCTAAGCTCTGCTCGTTATCATCTTTTAACTAAAGAAGAGGACCTCTTAAAAGTAGCAGCCCACCTTTCCTTATGCAGAGGCTTTTTAGGGAATGACTCAGGCTTGATGCATTTAAGTGCGTGTGTAAAAACGCCAACTATAGGCTTATTTGGCCCTTCTAATGATAAAGAATACGGGCCTTTTGGAATGCAATCCTGTGAAAATTCTCATAAAATTATTAGAACACTCTTAAGCTTTAAAGACCTCACCTTGCAAAAAGGATTTAGCTTTGAGCAAAGATCAATCAGCTATATGGGGGATTTGAGTGTTGAAGCAGTACATGAAAAGATAAAGGGGATGCTTTAAGCCAGAGCAACACCTCTGGCGCCCCCCTTTTTTTAAGTCTTAGCCCTTAACCTTTATCGGAAGCTTCACGTCTATATGAAGTTCTTTAAGGCGTTCTGCTGTAATTGGAGCAGGTGCCTTCATCAGTAAATCTTGAGCTTGTTGATTGAACGGGAACAAAATGACTTCACGAATGTTAGGTTCATCAGCCAAAAGCATGACGATACGATCCACGCCTGGGGCACAGCCACCATGAGGGGGCGCACCATACTTAAACGCATTTAAAAGCCCACCAAAGCGAGACTCCACCTCTTCTTTACCGTAACCTACGATTTCAAAGGCTTTATACATCACTTCTGGTAAGTGGTTTCTAATGGCACCACTTGAAAGCTCAATCCCATTACAAACGATATCGTATTGAAAAGCGTTAATATCTAAAGGATCCATAGTGTTAAGAGCTTCCAGTCCACCTTGTGGCATAGAAAAAGGATTATGCGAAAAGTCGATTTTCCCAGTTGCTTCATCTTGTTCGTACATAGGGAAATCCACAACCCAGCAGAACTCAAATTTATTTTTATCAATCAGATTAAGGTCTGTTCCAATTTTTGTACGTGCTTTTCCAGCAGCCTTACAAGCAGGTAAAACTTTATCGCAAACAAAAAAGACTGCATCGCCGTCTTTTAAAGACATCTTTGTTTTAAGAGACTCTAGCCTTGAGGCATCTAAGAACTTTGCAATAGGTCCTTTGGCACCTTCTTGAGCAAAAATAATGTAACCAAGGCCTGGCATACCCTCTTCTTTTGCCCAGTCATTGAGTTTATCAAAAAAGCTTCTGGGTTTATCTGCCACTTGATAAGCTGGAATGGCCCTTACGACTTTACCGTCTTCAACAGCTTTTGCAAAAACTGAAAAGTCAGAGTTTTTAAAAGTCTCACATACATCTTGGATTACAAGAGGGTTTCTAAGGTCTGGTTTATCGCACCCGTATTTTAACATAGAGTCAGCATAAGAAATGCGGGGGAATGGATAACCGCTGACCCAACGTCCGTTTGCAAACTCTTCAAAAACGCCGTGAATCACAGGTTCAATAGCTGCAAAAACGTCTTCTTGGGTGACAAAGCTCATTTCAAAGTCTAGTTGATAGAATTCTCCTGGAGACCTGTCGGCTCTGGCGTCTTCATCTCTAAAGCAAGGGGCAATTTGGAAATATCTGTCAAAGCCTGCTACCATCAAGAGCTGCTTAAATTGTTGGGGTGCTTGAGGAAGGGCGTAAAAATGACCTGGGTGCATACGGCTTGGCACCAAAAAGTCTCTGGCACCTTCTGGAGAAGAAGCTGTCAAAATAGGTGTTTGAAACTCTGTGAAATTCTGCTCTACCATACGTCTTCTTAAAGATTGAATAACATTTGAGCGAAGCATGATGTTTTCATGAAGCTTTTCACGGCGCAAGTCTAAAAAGCGATAAGTAAGCCGTGTGTCTTCTGGAAACTCTGCTTGAGAGTTAACTTGGATGGGGAGCATGTCTGCATGGGATTGAACAATTAGGTCCTCAACCAAAAGCTCAACTTCACCGGTTGGCATTTTAGAGTTAATTGTTTCGGCTTCTCTTTCAACAATTTTTCCAATTACGGTGATAACACTTTCGTTTTTTAAAGATTCAGCAGCTTTAAAAATAGGAGAGTTGCAATCAAACACACACTGCATCAAACCATAGTGATCGCGCAGGTCAATAAACAAAAGTTGGCCGTGATCTCGTTTACGATGTACCCAGCCAGAAAGCTTAACTTGGCTACCTTGGTGCTCTTTTCTAAGCTCGCCACAGGTATGCGTTCTATAAAGATGCATGAAATCTTGTTCCTTTTAATAAAAATGCGGTAAACGTTATTATAGTATAACAAAGACACAAGCACCTTTATTTTGTCAAGAAAACCTTCATTAACCCCTTTTAAAGACTTAAACACCTGTTTAAAAGACAATATCTTACGTTATATTGCCTTGGATACAGAATTTACAAGACGCACCACCTACTGGCCTATTTTAGAGCTTGTGCAGTTAAAAACACCTTTTGGATATTGTTTGGTTGATGCTGCTCAAGAAGATTTTGACGCAAGCATTTTTGTTGAAAAATTTAAAGATCCTGCGACACTTTTTTTGGTTCACAGTGGCAGACAAGACATTGAAATCTTTTTTCATAAAATAAAGGTACTTCCTGAAAATTTGTTTGATACACAGATTGCAGCGTGTGTGTGTGGATATGGGGAAAGTTGTTCTTATTCTGACCTTGTGGAAAAGTTATTAGGTGTTGTCTTGGATAAGTCATTGCAAAATAAAACCTGGCAGATACGCCCTTTTACGCCGTCACAGTTATCTTATGCCCTGGATGATGTGAGGTATCTTTACCCACTTTATGAGATTCTTTATAAGGAGCTCGTTGAAAAAAACAGACTTGAGCTTTTTAAAGAGTTAATGGAAAAATTTTATGATCCTAGCTCTTTGATCCAAGATCAAAACACTGTATGGGAAAGATTTTTACCCAGTTTTAAAACACAGGGGCTACGAGTAAAACAACATTTAAAAAGATTCAAAGCTTTAATGAAGCTAAGAGAAGAGATTGCACAAGAGGAAAATTTACTAAGAAAAAATGTGCTTTCAGATTTGGCGATTTTAAAAATTTGCCGCATGAAGGTTTTTAGCTTAGAGGAAATTGAAAGTATTTTAGAAAGATTTAGTGACAGCGAGGCACTCCCCCCTGCTAGTCCTGTACCTCCTCCTGCTAGTCCTGCAAAAGAAGAAGCCTTTAAAAATGAGAGCGCAAAAAGCGGCAACACTCTGGCTCAACAGATCTTTAACGCCTTTGAAAGTCTTCCAAAGCTTACCAAATCAAAGCCATCCGGCCCAATTCCACAAGATTTAGCATCTGAACAACAAGAGGCTTTCACCTTTATTTCAACAGAGCTTTCTGTGGTTGCAAAAAATTTAAATATTCCTAAAAAGTGGTTAGCAGCCAACCCAGATCTTATCCAAGCGGCGCTGTGGCTTTTAGATTTTGACAAAGAGCTTCCAAAGCGATGGGTGTTTTCTTATATGGATTTAAAGAAAATGAAGGACGACTTTCACTTAAAAGCCACGGACGAACCAAAGTAGGCTTGCCTGTAAAATAACCCTGAAAACTATGAACGCCTTCATGTTTTAAAAGATCTAGTTGTTCTTGAGTTTCCACGCATTCTGCCACAGTTAATAAGTCGCACTGCTGAGCAAGCTCCATAATAGCTTTGATAAATGATTGACTTTGTGGGTTTTCTATCAGGTCTTTTACATACCGGCCATCAATTTTAATAATATCAGCCATGCCGTCTTTTAGGTGGGCAAACGACATATAGCCAGCCCCAAAGTCATCAATTGCTACCAAACATCCTTTGGATTTTAACATATTTATAAATTTTATAGAGCCTTCTAAGTTTTGAAAAACTGTTGTTTCTGTGATTTCAACCACAAGACGTTTTTTTAAACTAACATTGTTTTCTATGGAGGCTACTAAGATTTTTTCCCATCTTTCTAGTGAAGCCGTAATTGTTGAAACGTTAATGGATAAACTTAAATCATCATATGTGCTGAGTTCTTTTAAACCATACTGCAATAACTGTTCGTCTAAATAATCAATCAAGCCATATTCTTCTGCTATTGGCACAAAACTACCTGCACCTTGGATGGTTTTTTCAGCAGTTATTTGTCTGCATAAACATTCATAGTATTTTGGTTTTAGCGTCTGGCTCGATACGATTGGCTGAAAGGAAAGGGTTAGCTCTTTGTTGTATAAAATAGAACTGACCCTGGCAATTGCAGGGATTTTTTCAGGTTGTACCTTTTCGATTTGAATAAGGCTTTTATAAAGTGGGCAAGCTGCAATCTCGCGCGCCCTTGAATTTACAAGAGATAAAATATGCTGGTGGTCGAGCTCGTCAAACTCTAAAACGCCATAGCTCAAATCATAAAAAAACCCTCCTGGGCAAAGCTTTATAAGTGTCTTTAAGGTATAATCTATAAAGCTGTAAGTCTCTAAGGTTAGTTTTAAGGGGGCGTTTTCTTGTAAAAAAACCCAATAGTCGTCATCTGATTGAAATGTCAAATCAGTTGCCCTTAAGCACGCTTGAGCTAGCTCAAAGACCTCTTTTTCATAAATAAACCATGGATTTGCCTTGAGATATAATAAAATATAGCCACACGGTCCATATCCAAATTTCAGGCGTCTTTTTATTGCATTTAACCCCAGCTCTAATTGCTGGGAGTTGCTTTGCAAGACACGCTTTGGAGCATGCTTTGAATTTAGAACGATACGCGCTAAAACTTGTTTGACCTCTCCTTCTTCATTTACGACATGGGGGATCAGATCTTCTTGGATTTGGACGCTATAGTCGCTTGTTAAGTGTAAGATAAAATCTGTTTGAACAAATACGCCATATTCCTTAATTAAAGAAATATTTTGAAAGCGCTTTCTCCAATCTTTTGGATCAATAGCTTTTTGAAAAGAAAATCCTGTCTTAAGAGAAATCCCCTTAGAAAATAAAAGGGTGATATCACCATACCAACTTAAAGCATCAGTCTCCAAATCCCAAAAATAGGCAAGTTCAGAAGTATTTTGTGTAGCTTGATCGGGAATCGAAGGCATCTAAAAAATATCAGGGCATTTTTATAATCTTAGTGTTTCAAAAAAGAGTTAAAAAATAGCTAAAAAGAGAAAAAATTTTCCTAAATCATCCAGAGCTTGCGCTGAACATTATGCCCATTGCATTGGTTTTATTTTGTTTGAATTAAAACTTGAAAAAGATACTGCGTAAACTTTGTTAACAAATCAAGCATATAGGGAAACCCAAACAACAGGCCTAAAAACACACCGATCATTTTTGGAACAAAGCTCAAGGTGGCTTCTTGTATTTGTGTTAAGGCTTGAAAAAAAGACACAAGGACACCTAAAACTAAACAAACTAATAAAAGGGGTAGGCTGATCCTAAGTAGCACCATCAAACCTTCTTTTAAGATCTCAATAACTAAGGGCGCGTCCACTTCTTGTCACTTTTTTAAAGAGGATCTCTTATAAAAATCTTGACATACTATAGTAGAATTTGATAGTAAAATATAACAAGTCTATGTGCGATCGTTAAGATCGCTTTAACCCTTTTGAAGTAAAGTTGTCTACTATGTTTGCAATTATAAAAACTGGCGGAAAGCAATATCGTGTTGCCCAAGATTCCGTTATTCGTGTAGAAAAGATCGACCAAGAAGCTGGTTCAACAGTTACTTTGGACCACATTTTGATGATTGGTGGCGCCCAAGTAAAGATCGGAGCTCCAACTGTAGCAGGAGCAAGTGTTGAAGCTACTGTGATGGATCAAATCCGAAATAAAAAAATTATTGTTTTCAAAAAGAAGCGTCGTCATAATTACCGCCGCAAAAAAGGTCATCGTCAACATATGACTGTTTTGAAAATTAACAAAATTGTTGTTGGAAAATAAGGAGGCTTGAGCTATGGCACAAAAAAAAGGTGGCGGTAGTACAAAAAACGGTAGAGATTCCGAAAGTAAACGCCTTGGTGTAAAAAAATATGGCGGTGAAGCTGTATTAGCCGGTAACATCATTATACGTCAACGTGGAACAAGGTTTCGCCCTGGTAAGAACGTTGGTATGGGTAAAGACCACACACTCTTTTCTTTAGCAAACGGTGTTGTGTGCTTTGGTCATGATAATCAAAAACGTTCTATGGTAACAGTAACTCCCGTTTAAGCTAAGGGATTATTCATTTTTAGAATTTTTTAAAAGCCTTTCTTTTGAAAGGTTTTTTTATGTAGGCTTGAAATTTTCTTTTTAGTTGTTATATAAATAGGATCACACTAACAACAACTGGTTATCATAGATAAAAATGAAAAAATTTCTTATGTTATTTGCACTCTTGCTTGCAAAACTTAATTTATCGTTTTGCTCAAATTTGGAAAGTTTAAACGAAAAAGAAATAGCTTTTTTAAAAACCCCTGTTAGTGAAGATATTTTAATCTCTGAAATCCCAGTAATGGACAATGAGCGCTATGTTCATCTTAACTATGCCAGGATACAGCCTGATTTTATAAAGGATGTTTTAACGCCTTCATCGGGAGACAAAAAAGAGATATTAGATATTTGCTCTGGTCAGGGCCTTTGCTTTAAAAGTTTGTTAATAGAACAAAATAAATCTTCAGCCGCCCAAGGCTTTCATTATACAGCGGTTGAAACTCAAGAATCAAACATAAGAGAGCTAAAAACAAATTATACGCAAAACTCAAAGACTAAGGGAAACTGGTTAGGATGTGCTCAAAAAGGAGTTGTGGATTATTTAACCCATAACAAAGAGGCAAAAAAAGACAAATTTGACACTGTTTTTGCGGGTTTTGCTCTACACGTTCTTACTGCGCAAGATTTTGTCCAAACGATTGATGAGCTGCATAACGTAATGAAAGAGGGCTCAAAACTTTATATAACCTTAAATTCATATAGCGGAGATGCCTATACAAGCGACTATATCGAACAGTTTAAAAAGGGAGATATTTTACCTTTTTGGGCAAATAGCAGCTCTTATTTTTCAAGTGATCCATTTAGTATGAAAACTGTCTTGGAAACCTTTGGTTTTGAGGTAAAAAAATCTGGTTTATACAGACAAATACAAGATAGAAAGTCTCTGACAAAATACCTTGGAATCATTGCGCAAAAAGTAGAAAGGTCAAATTTAAATGGGGCAGAATCAAAAAGAAAAGCCTATTATAAGCGAGCTCAAAACCTTATGAAACATTAGCTGAATTCTTTTAGTGCTCTAGTCAACCGTTAAAAAAGCCTTTCTTTTGAAAGGTTTTTTTTATATAGGCTTGAAAAAATTGCACACAGCTTAAATTTTTCTTAATTACTTTTCCTGACAAGTGGTTTTTTGCTCTAATATTTTTTTAAACCACGTGATTTGTCTTTTTGCATATTGTCTTGTTTTTAAAATAACTTGGCTGATCATTTCCTGTTTTGAATAGTCTCCCTTTAGGTACAATTCAATTTCCCTTAAACCAACAGTTTTTTGCAGGGTTGGACTTAAAGCACTGAGCTCATAAAGGTTTAAAAAATTTTCAACCTCTTGTACAACGCCAAGGTCTAGCATTTGAATAA
This sequence comes from Alphaproteobacteria bacterium, assembly GCA_035291245.1. Taxonomy (GTDB): domain Bacteria; phylum Pseudomonadota; class Alphaproteobacteria; order Paracaedibacterales; family DATDSS01; genus DATDSS01. The sequence continues at coordinate 9,334 of DATDSS010000086.1, forward strand.
ATCGTTTATGAATTTTCTCTTCTAACTCTTCCATTTTAGGTAGTATAACGTGATACTCATAAGGCTCTGACAGCAATGGTAGCGACTTTTTTTGCCATGTTACAATGGATACCTTTGTTTGCAGCATGACCTCCAAAGCCCTTGAGAGGCGTTGAGAATCGTGAGGGTGCAGCCTAGATGCGGCCAAAGGATCTTGCTTTTTTAAAAAAGCATAAAAATCTTCTTTTGAAAGAGACTTTTGAATAGCTAATACTTCTTGGCGGATTTCAGGAAAAACTTGCGGGATAGGACTTAAGCCAGAGGTTAAAATTTGTAAATAAAGGCCGGTACCTCCCACAATGATAGGCACTTTATGTCGGCTCCAACAGTCTTTGATTAACGCTACAGCCATGTTACTCCAACTGGCAGCGTTTAAAGAGTCATAAGGGGGCAGACGACCATAAAGGTGATGAGGTATCCCCTCAAAATCATTTGGTTGAGCTGTTAGAATCTTTAAGGCGTTATAGACCTGCACACTATCGGCATTAATAATTTCACCATCAATTTTTTTAGCAAGTGATAGGGCGTAATCTGACTTACCTCCCGCTGTTGGCCCCCCTACCAGAAAATAGGTGGGCACGAAATAGAGGGGGGCGTCATTCTGATTTACAGGCATGGACTTACTTGATTTGAGCTAAAAGAAATCACTAAGACTTATATTCAAAATGTTACACCAAGGCAGATTTAATGATATCTTTGGCGTCCATAGCACCTTTCCAATCACTTACTTTTACCCACTTACCTTTTTCTAAGTCTTTATAGCGTGCAAAAAAGTGGCCAATCTGCTCTTTTGTATGAGTGCTTAGATCCTCAAGATCATTGATGCCAACTTGAGTTGGGTCAACTTTATCAAGAGGGCGCGCAATAATTTTTTCATCCAGACCTGCTTCATCTTCCATCATTAAAACAGCAACTGGCTTACAAGCCACGACACTTCCTGGTTGAAAAGCGGAGTGACCTAAAACCAAAACATCAGTTGGATCACCGTCTTTGGATAACGTTCCTGGAATAAAGCCATAGTTTGCTGGATAGAACATAGCTGTTGATAAAAGCCTGTCTACAACAACGGCGCCTGATTCTTTGTCCAACTCGTATTTTACGTTCGATCCTAAAGGGATCTCGATCACGACATTAATGGTTTCTGGGGCATTTTTTCCAGGTGAAAGTTTGGTGATATCCATATACAAAGTCAATCCTAAGGGTTAAATAGTTCTTTAATGTTAGTTTTACACGCAATAAAAAGCAGTTGCAAGATTAACGAAAAAGTACAGCGTCAGTTCAAGGATAATACCATCGGCCTTTTCCCAGTTCAAAGTGGGAGCGGTAACTTTTTTAACCCTCAAAAGGCACCGCTTAAAAGAAGTACCTTGGAAAGTAGTCAAATGGTTCTAACTTATACAGCGGCACACTTTAATCGTGCTTTGTCTTTTTATAAAAATTTGGAACATAATAGATCTCTTTCGAAACTAAACTGATTAATTCAAAGTTGTAAATTCCTGCAATTAAATTAAATCTCATCCCAAATCTTTTTCGTCTATTCCTATACCTATCTGAAAGTATTTTAAATTTCTTAATACAAGCAATTACGTTTTCGTTTAAAACTCGCTCACTAGATAATTACCTATTATACTTTTTCTCTTCTTTTGTTAAGGAAAATTTCTTTGGTTTTTTCTTGAGGATCTTCTAGTTTTTATGAATATTTTGAATCCCTTGATACCCTGAGTCCATTATTGTTTCGCACTCTTTTAAAAAATTTACTTTAGACTTTTTAAATAAATCAAAATCATGCTTTTTTATGAACCATTAACTGAGTTTTTAAGGTATGCCTTTTCTTTTTCCCTGAATAATAATTCTTTTGTCTTTTTTTGGGCGTTCTATTGGTGTTTCTGAGGCATCAACTAAAATAACCTCCCCCTCCATTTCACTTTGAAATAACGCTTTTTTACCAGGCAAAGAAAGCTTTTTACTCTTGATCAACGTATCTTCCACCTATTTAATCGTTTTGTAGGCGCTACTTTCACTCAAACCGTATCCCGCAGAAATATGAAAATACGTACGATATTCTCTTAAATATTCCAATGTCATCAAAAGC
>DATDSS010000087.1:0-2377 GCA_035291245.1 Alphaproteobacteria bacterium
TGCGCCTTGTCCAAGGACAGATTCTACCCAAATATCCCCCCCGTAAGCGTGGGTGATTTTTTTGCAAATAGCAAGGCCTACCCCTGCACCGTCTTGTTTATTGGCACCAATTCCTCTTTGAAGGGGCATGAAAATAACGTCTTTCATATGCTCTTCAATTCCAGGGCCGTTGTCTTTGACACAAAAGACATACTCTGAGTCTATTTTTTCGCAAGAAATTTCAATTCTTGGCTGGTTATGATCTGCATATTTAATAGCATTTGTAATAAGATTTTGAAAAAGCTGGTGAAGAACCACACGGTTTATATGAATCATCGGAAGAGGTGTTGTTATTTCCATTTGTATTGACTTTCCTCCAAGGGGGGCTACGACGTACTCTTCAATGGTCTCAATAATTTTGGAACAAGACACCCACGTTTCATCAATTAGCATTTGACCTGCTGTGGAATAGTTTAAGATACCATGGATAAGATGGTGCATGCGATCGGCTGCTTGATGAATGGCGTGCACGTATTTTGCGCGCTCGTCTGGTTTTGATATTTCCATTAAGTGCGTAAGATTTACAAGCCTTCTTAAAGGTTCAACAAGGTCATGACTGCAAATTTGGGCAAAGTCTTCTAAAGACGCATTTGATTTTGAAAGCCTTCTGGTTTCATCCCTTAAGGTTTTAATGTTGGTAATATCTTCTGTAAATAAAACAACGCCTGCTACTTTCCCATTTTCATCACGCCAGGGGAACGACTCCCACGTTAGCCACTCGTCTTCACAAGTCCCCTCATAGCCGCGATAACAAACAAACTCTTTTTTAAAAGGAGTTCCTTCTAGGCTTTGCTTCATATAGTTTTTAAGGCGTTGTGGACAGCCCGCAAACAGCTCTAAGTGGTTTTTGTCTTTTCTAAAGAGGTCTTTGTGCTTACAGTGGTTTTTTGCCCATTTTATCCAACTGTCACTTGCACATAAGTAATAGAAATTCTTATCCAAAAGAGCAATTCTTGAACCGCTTTTGGATATAAGCTGTGCCCACAAATCTTGAGCAATTGACGTGCTTTTTGGTTTATCCAACAATAACGGGTCTTTTGCCATATACGCTGATAAAGATTCAATAAAAGGGCTTACGTTACCAATCAAACCTTGCACATACGTAGCGGCATTAGATGGATAAATCTCTGCCATTTCCTTCAACACGCCAGCATATGATCTGTAGGTTTTGTTAGACATATAATTAGACATATAAAAAGGAGATACCAATTCTTGCGTTTTTAACTTCATAGCAAATACCATAGCTTTTTGCAAACCAATCTAAAAAATTCTTGGTTGTTGGAGATTTGAGCAAGTTTTTTACCCCTTAGATAGATGAAAGAAGCCTTTAATTTTAACCCTGTTTTAAAATATCGTCTGGGGTATATTAAATAGAATAAATTTTCCTTTAAAAATATAGGTGATAATTATGCCTTTTTCTCCAGAACCAATTGATCTCTTCATAGGTCATAAAATCAGACACTTTCGCACAAAAAAAGCTTGGCCATTAAAAGTCCTGGCTGATCGTTTGGATATTTCTTTGCAACAGGTCCAAAAATATGAACTTGGGCAAAGCAGAATTTCTGCGGGGCTTTTGTATAAGCTTGGAATAATTTTTGACGTAAGCCCCGGGCTTTTTTTTGATGGGTTTATTCTTGATGAAAGTCATCACAGCTCTAATCAAGCAGATCATCACTTAAATATCTTAGTAATAGATGATAATCCAGAAGATGATTTCATTTTAAGAAAAGCTTTAGAAGATACTCCTCAGCCTTTAAATGTTTATACAATCCATTCCGGTGATGACGCTCTTACTTTTTTTAGAGCATTAGAAGGCCAAGGTGTCACAGAACTTCCAAAGCCACATATTATCTTTTTAGATTTACATATGCCGCATATGAATGGCTTGGACTTGTTAAAATCCCTTAAGACAAAACCAATTTGTCAAAATATTCCTATTGTTATTCTAACCAACAGTTCTAATGCAAAAGACATGACAGAGGCCTATAAGCATCACGCAAGTGGTTTTGTAAGGAAGTCCTTTTCCTTTGACGAGTTTAAAGCCCACATCCAACAAGTTGTAACTTATTGGACAAAGGCTGTGGTTTTACCAGAGTTGGCAGCGTAGATCGTTTATGTAGGGTTGCTTTAGTTAACCTTACCAAAAGTACACTAATAGCATAAGGGTGATCCCTGCCTGTGGTGGGGATTACCACACCAATGGCATTCGGTTAACGCGATTACATGCTATACTAGCCATTATTTCATAGATTGGAAAAAATGCTTATGCAAGATTTTTGGAGCCCTTTGCAAAAAATTATCGCAGAAGTTTGTGTTGAGTTCGATAAAACATGGCAAA
>DATDSS010000088.1:0-2954 GCA_035291245.1 Alphaproteobacteria bacterium
CTCAAACACATGAAAACTTAGATTACAACCTATCAAGCTCTTTAGAAGAAGACACTTTGATGTTTTATTCCCTAAAAGCAGTTGAAGGTGTCAGCTCTCTTTACACTTATACGATGCGTGTTTATACAACCCAGCAGGATGTAGATGTTCCGGCCTTGTTGGGCACAAAAATTTGCCTAAAAATTAAATTAACAGAAGGTAAAAAACGTTATTTCACTGGCTTTATTAGTCAAATCAAACGTATCAATTTTCAAGTAGATGACAAAGGGATTGAGTACCAATTTTTTGATTTTTATGTACGCCCAAAACTTTGGCAAACGACTTTATCTCAAGATTGCAGGATTTTTCAAGGTAAAAGCGCTCTTGATATTATTGAAAAACTTTTTGAAGAGCATAAAATTACTTCTTTTAAAAATGCTGTTCAATCGGCGGGCTCAACTGTCAAAGAATACTGCGTACAGTACAATGAAACCGTTTACGACTTCATCGCAAGGCTTTTAGAAGAAGAGGGCATTTTTTATTACTTTGAACATAGTAAAGATGGTGAAACCCTTATCCTTCAAGATGACTCAAGCTCTCTTGATGCGCTTTCTTGTGAGTCCTTAAGATATCATTTTATGGCGCAAGGTGAGCCTTATTATGAATCGATTCTGTCTTTTAAGGAAAAAAGTGCGCTCCCCCCCCTAAAGCTAGCAACGAGTGATTATTCTTACGATAACCCCAGCTCTTTGCTTACAGATTCTTTATCACTTGAAGAAGGGCTGGGAGAAAACTTTTACTATCCAGGTTTTTATCAAGAAAAAAGTGACAGTGAAGATGTCTTAAAAAAGCATGGTCAAGCTCTTAATAGTCTTAGTAACAGTTTAGAAATTGAAAACAGGTGTATAGAGCTTTTACCTGGGCGTACCGTTGAAATCAAAAACCTTCCCATTGACAGTTTGAACGATACCTACTTAGTTATAGACGTTCATCACATTTACGAGCCTTTTAAAAGTCCACTTGGTCTTTATAGTAACAACTCAACTCTTGTGTTGGCTTCAAAACCTTATCTTCCTGTAAAAAAGTACAAAAAACCCAGACTTTTTTGCCCGCAATCAGCGCTTGTCGTTGGAAAAGAGGGCGAAGAAATTTGGACCGATGATCAAGGTCGTATTTGTGTTCATTTTTATTGGGACAGATTAAGTGAACAAAATGAAAAAAGCTCTTGTTGGATTCGCGTGATGCAACCTTGGGCTGGTAATGGTTGGGGGGTTAATTTCATTCCTCGAATAGGCATGGAAGTCATTGTAACCTTCTTAGATGGTGATGTTGATCGACCTCTTGTCATTGGATGTGTACATAACGCAGATAACCCAAGCATTTACCCTGACTCCAAAGGGACTCAATCTGGTATAAAAACAAGGTCAACGAAAAAAAAGCCAGATGGGCATAATGAGTTAAGGTTTGATGATGAAAAAGACAGTGAGCAAATTTATATGCACGCTCAAAAAAACTTAGACACAGAAGTTGAAAACTCCAGAAGTCTTTTAATAAAAAAAGGTGATGATACAACGATTATTGAAACGGGTAACAGAAGTGTCATGTTTTTCTCAAAGGAGGGTACGATTACAGATGATCTGACTATTGAAGAGGGAGATCGCTCTATTACCTTAAACAAAGGAAATCACACACTTTTTGTTAAAAAAGGGGATGTGACAATTGAAATAGAAACAGGGGATAAAAAAATAATTTTGGATAAAGGTGATATTCATATCACGCTTAAAGAGGGGAATTTTTTACAAACACTGGAAAAAGGGGACATAAAAATAGCCTTAGATGAAGGAAATTACACCCAAGAAATCAAAGGGAAGCGTACCATAACTATCAAAGAAGACGAATCTTGCACCAACCAAGAAGGCTTTAAACGAGAGGTCACCAAAGACTATCAGCTAAAAGCTAAAAATATAACGCTTGATGCGCAAAGTGATGTAACCATTAATGCCAAAAATATTAAATTAAACGCTGACAATATAACGCTTAGTGGATCTCAAGGCGTTAAAATTGAAGCCTCCACAGGACCGTTTGAAGTAAAGGCTTTAAAAGCTGAGGTGAAAGCAGATACAACGCTTGATGTTAAGGCTTCTGCTCAAGGGACTTTGGATTTAGGGGCAAGTGGAACGGTCAAAGCCTCAGGAGCTTTAACTGTCAACGGGGGAGGAGCCCTAACCCTAAGTGGAGGAATGATTTCTATTGGCTAATTTTTTTTATGTGGTTGTAGTCACGACTCCCCCCCTCACTTTTAAAACATTAATAATAGATCTCTTTCGAAGACCTTATTTTTTGATCCTTTGGGTGATGTCAGGAAATTAAAAAAAACCAGCAGTCGTACACATAGGTCACATGAGGATTCCAGTGAAATTTTATAACACCTGGGGAAGGCAAAAGGGGGGAGATACAAAAGAGATCTAATCAGCAAACAATGTTTGGTTGTTTCTTAAGCAATGGTTAATTTTGAAGGGGCTTTTTAGGGGTGATTTCGGGCTGTATTTGCAATTTTAGATAAACTTTAATGACACAAGACATAGGAGTGTCTGACGGGCCTCCGCAATTACCGAAAAAACTATAGTAGCGCCTCCACCTCCTCCACCACTAAACGTACCCCCACCCTGTCCTTGCCTCTATGATTTTTAAAAATCACATAAAACAAGGAGTCATAAAAGCGTTTCATCTTTTAATCAAGTGTGGCATTATTTCTTTCAATTGAGCTTGGGTTTTCCAAAATAACCCACAAATAAAGCAGGTCCTAGAAGTCCAGCCCCAAGGTATTTCCTTGAAACAGTTGTTGCCAAGAAGTCGCACTCAACTTCTTCCCACCAAAACGAGCGCTTGCATGTATAAGAATAACTCGCAGCGGTTAAAAAAGAGTTAAAGTGCCCCCCATTGTCTAGACCAATTTTTTAAGAGATTTCGACACT
>DATDSS010000089.1:0-14940 GCA_035291245.1 Alphaproteobacteria bacterium
AAATCTTTTAGGGATTTAGTTAAATTTAACATAATTTTGACCTAGCAGGTCTAGTATTTTTAAATAAAAAACCCCGCTAGATGCGGGGCATTTTATAAACTGTTTTGACGAGCTTATTTTACGGTTGTAAGAACAACGCGGTTTGCTGCGTGAGCTGCTTCATCTGTTCCGCCGTCAAATGGTTTGTCTTTACCATAGGAAACGACGTCCAAACGATCTTTTGAAACGCCATCAGTTGCTAATTGCTTTTTAACTGAGTTAGCGCGCTTTTCGCCAAGAGCCAAGTTATATTCACGTGTTCCGCGAACGTCTGCGTGACCTTCAATGGTTGCTTTTACGTTTGGATAGGTTTTTAACCAGCCAGCTTGGGCATCCAAAGTTTTTTTAGCTTCTGGAGAAAGGTTGTGTTTGTCAAAACCAAAGAACACACGATCTTTGATGTTTGCTTTAAAGTCTTCAGCAGATCCAGGTACTGGAGCGCTTGCAACATTTACTTGACCATTGTCTGTTGGAGCTGTTTCACAAGCTGCCATTAAAGCACCTAAAGCGAAAACGCTCAAAATTTTATTACGCATTAAATAATCCTCAAATCTAATTAGGTTGGTAACGTATATACTAAATCACAAAAAACTTAACAAAGTATTAAGGAAATTTGAACTTCTATTCTTTTTTCCAGAAAATTTTAACAAAGGGTGTAGAGAATATGCAACAGATTTTCCTAAAAAACCAAGGAAAATCGTCAAGAAAGGGTGAGCCTTGTAATAAAACCAATCAAAAGGTCTTGAAAAAAATTTATTAGCAAAAGCAAAATAATCGGACTTAAATCAATACCATTGAGCGAAGGTAAAAACCTTCTAATAGGAACAAGGCATGGTTCGATCAGCTGAACAGAAACTGTTTGAATCATATAAACGAGCTTATTATACGGATTGAGAACCTTGAACGATATCAGCCAACTCAAAACAACGTAAATAAGAATAAATGTATTGAAAATTGATAAAAGACTGCTGAAAAAGCGAAGTGCTGCAATCAGTAAGACATCCATAGTGTTTACACCCTGTAAAAACAAATTATATTGCTTTAAAACTATACTCAACCTTGGAAAAAAAGTAAAATAGCATTGTTGGCCGTTTTACCGCCCGACTTAATTTTAATAGAAAATACCAAACAGGAGAATAGTTGGCATTGCTTTAAAAAATTATACTAAAAAAGACGGGTGGTAAAGTCACGCCCTGTAAACAACCTCCAATCCCCCTTTGTTGCCTTCTGTTTTTAAAAAAAATAAATTTACCCATTTAAAAAGAGGTCTATTGAGAAGCTGTATTAAATCCAGTAATCTAGCTCCATTAAACTTAAAATACCTGAAGGAAAAAAGATGGCAGACGTTACCTCTATGATGCAATCACATGGCATTCACGCTTCAACAGCCACACAGCTTAGGCAATTTATTGAAAGCATTGAAAAACTCGAAGAAGAAAAAGCTCAAATTCAAGAGCAAGTCAAAGAAGTATTTGCTCACGCAAAATCTGAAGGATTTGATGTCAAAGTCATGAAGCAAGTGATTAAACTTAGAAAAATGAAAAAAGAAGATCTCGTCGAACAAGAAGAACTCTTAGAGGTATATAAACAAGCTCTTGGCATGGTATTTATGGGGGCTGATGAAGACTAACGAGTCTAATGCCCCTCTTGCCACAGACGAGCCAAAGCTTACTGAAAGCCTAAAGAGGGGCCTAAATATTATTGGGGATTTTGTCAAAACGCTTACAAAAAACCCTGGAGTTTACCGTATGCTTGATCGTCAAGAAACGGTCTTGTATATAGGAAAAGCAAAGCACCTAAAAAACAGGGTTACAAGCTACACACATATTCTAAAGCTTCCCACTAGACTCAAAAGAATGGTAAGCGAAACCTATCGCATGGAAGTGGTGTGCACCCATACTGAAACTGAAGCACTTTTGTTAGAAAGCAACCTTATTAAAAAGCTTCAACCGCGGTATAATATCCTTTTAAAAGACGATAAGTCCTTCCCTTATATCCTGATAGAAACAAATCACGATTTTCCAAGAATTTCTAAACACAGAGGCCCCCAAACAAAAAAAGGGCTTTACTTTGGACCTTTTGCTAATGTGGAGGCTGTGGATGAAACACTGATTTTGCTTCAAAAAATATTTATGCTAAGAAACTGTACCAATACATACTATCAAGCCCGTAAAAGACCCTGTCTTCAGTATGATATCAAAAGGTGTACAGCCCCTTGCGTTCATAAAGTATTAAAGCAAGATTACGCAGAACAATTAAACGAAGCAGCCGATTTTCTAAATGGTAAAAACGACCAAGTGCAACAAGTCTTAGCTGATCGTATGCAATTATTTAGTCAAGAACTTGCGTTTGAAAAAGCTGCTCAAATTCGTGATCGTCTAAAACTTTTAACTCACATTCAATCAAAACAACGCATTAACGTAGCAGGTATCAAAGACGCTGACATTTTAGCTATTGAGCGCTTAGGCTCTCTTACCTGTGTGCAAGTATTTTTCTTCAGAAACAGCAGCAACTATGGAACGGAATCCTTTTTTGTAACCCATGCTCAAGACCACGACTTAGAAGAAACATTGTGCGCTTTTATCATGCAGTTTTATCAAGAACGAGAGCCCTCTCCACTTTTATTACTAAGCCATCCTTTAAAAGATCCACTTGTCTTGGAGGCCTTAAAGGAGTTGCACTCAAAAAAAATCATCATTGAAATTCCCAAACTTGGCATTAAAAAAGATCTCATCGAGCACGCTCTAAGCAATGCCAAAGAAGCTTTAAAACGACGTTTTTCCCAGACTGCTGAAACCAAGGAGTTAATAAAAACCCTAGGGCAAGCTTTTGATATAACGGCCCCCATAGAGCGTATCGAAATTTACGATAACTCGCATCTGCAAGGGACGAACCCTTATGGTGTCATGGTGGTTGCGACCCCAGAAGGGCTGCAAAAAAAGCTTTACAGAAAATTTGCCATAAAAGATGCCAACGGACTTGGTGATGACTACGCCATGATGAAAGAAGTAATGACAAGGCGTTTTAAGCGCGTAGAGGAAGAAAACTGGAATGTTCCAACGCTTATGCTTATTGATGGAGGAGCAGGTCAACTAAGCGTTGTAGAAGAGGTTTTAAAAGAGCTATGCATTGAAGGAGTGCGTGCTGTTGGAATTGCTAAAGGCCCTGAAAGAAATGCCGGTCGAGAGCGCTTTTTTATAACAGGTAAAGAACCCTTTTCTCTTGAGCCTAAAAGTTCAGCGCTCTATTTTTTACAGCGCCTAAGAGATGAGGCCCACCGCTTTGCTATAGGAACGCATCGAGCAAAAAGAGAAAAAGATTTGAGTAAATCGCTTCTTGATGATATTCCTGGTATCGGAGGAGCTAGAAAAAAGTCTCTTCTTAGGCATTTCGGTTCAGCGCAAGTTGTGGCAAAATCTGCATTGAGTGATTTAATGATTGTACCAGGAATTAGTAAAAGTGTTGCAAAAAGTATCTATGACTACTTTCATGAAAAGTAAAAAAGGCCCTATGGTAAAGGTTTTTACAAAAAATTTAGCCAATATCGTGACACTTACACGAATAGCGTTGGTTCCCTTAATCATGTACTTTTTTTACAGTAGGCATCCATGGGCAAGTTGGTGTGCTTTTTTCTTTTTTTTTCTTGCTTGTTTGACAGATTATTTCGACGGTATTATTGCTAGAAAATTTAAACAACAATCTCGTTTTGGTGAATTTTTAGACCCTATTGCCGATAAAATTTTAGTAATTAGCTGTTTTATTATGCTGGCTGGGTTTGGGGATTTTAAAACAGCCACCCTTATTCCTGTCACCCTCATTACCGCAAGAGAGATTTTAATTTCAGGCCTTAGGGAATTTTTAAGCCCGCTTGGAGTCTGCATTAAAGTCAGCCTTTTTGCCAAATGGAAAACTTTTTCTCAAATGCTGGCTATTGGGGCGTTCTTACTAGGAGATGCCTCCCACTTGATAGGGATATTAACTTTGGGAGAGTTTCTTATCTGGATAGCTGCCATTTTAAGCTTACTTACTGCAGCGGATTACCTAAAAAAATCAAAAGAGCACTTGTTTTAATAATGATAAAAGATCTTAACTATTACCAAGAAAAACTAAATAACGCTTTTATAGGGACTGTTTTTGCCCTAGTGGATGAGAGCGCTAAACATCAAAAGCACTTTAACTCAAGCTCAAGCGATGTCACACATTTATGGCTAAAAGTTACAAAATCCTCAAAATGGGCAAGCTTTTCACGTCTGGCAATTCATCGGCTTATCCATGAAGCTTTAAAAGACGACCTGATAACAACACTTCACGCCTTACGAATTGAGTTGAAATAATTTGCGTCAAAAGGCGCACAGCGGTATATCTGTTAGTATGAAAATGTTTTTAACTATAATAAGGACTTTATAATTTATGTCTTCGCCTTTAAAAATTGACACCTCAGCAGTGCGCCAATTAGCAGAAATTCTAAACGACACCAATTTAACAGAAATCGAATACAACAACAGCGATACAACAATCAGAGTTGCCAGAGAAGTCCATGTGCAACAATCTCCTATGACGTTTGCGCCTTCTATGGTTTTGCCATCTTCTGGGGCGTCTGCTTCTTCCCAAGCAACTCCTGCAGCAACAGCACCGCAACCTGAAGCAGTTTCCGATTTGACCTTGCATAAAGGCTGTGTCAAATCTCCAATGGTTGGAACTGCCTATCTTTCTCCAGAACCAGGTGCTGCGGCTTTTATTAAAGTGGGTGACAGCGTTAAAGAAGGTCAAACCCTTTTAATCATTGAAGCAATGAAAGTTATGAACCCAATCAAAGCTCCTAAAGCTGGAAAAATCATTCACATTTTTATTCAAGATTCCCTGCCAATTGAATTTGGTGAACCTCTTGTTGTCATAGATTAAGGAGTCTTTTTAATGGCTGCTTTTAAGAAAATTTTAATAGCCAACCGTGGTGAAATCGCCCTTAGAATTTTACGTGCTTGTAAAGAAATGGGCATTCAAACGGTTGTTGTGCACTCTACAGCTGATGCAACAAGTATGGCTGTAAGACTTGCTGATGAAAGTGTTTGTATAGGACCAGGCCCTTCAAAAGATAGCTATTTAAATATGGTAGCGATTCTATCAGCGGCTGATATTACAGGCGCTGATGCTATCCACCCGGGGGTAGGTTTTTTAGCAGAAAATGCCGCATTTGCGCAAATGGTAGAAGATCACGGCATGACCTTTATTGGGCCAACTGCTGATCACATTACGATTATGGGGGATAAAATTAGCGCAAAAAGCGCCATGATAGGATTAGGCGTTCCTGTTGTTCCTGGATCTAATGGCGCTGTGGAGACTGTAGAAGAAGCCTTAGCGGCCGCTGCTACAATTGGTTATCCCGTTTTAATCAAAGCAACAGCAGGTGGAGGCGGCAAGGGCATGAAAGTTGCCACTAACCCCCAAGATCTTCCTCAAGCTTTTAATCTTGCGCGTTCAGAAGGAAAGGTGAACTTTGGCAATGACCAAGTTTATATGGAACGTTACTTAGCCAAACCCCGTCACATTGAAGTTCAAATCCTTGCAGATCAACATGGAAACGTTGTGCACCTAGGAGAGCGTGACTGTTCGCTGCAACGACGTCATCAAAAAATCTTTGAAGAAGCACCTTCTCCTGGCCTTACAAAAGAGCTTCGTGAAAAAATTGGTACAATTGCTACCAGTGCTTTGAAAAAATTGGGATATAGGGGGGTAGGAACCCTAGAGTTCTTGTATGAAAATGGCGAATTTTTCTTTATTGAGATGAATACCCGCCTCCAAGTAGAACACCCTATAAGTGAACTGATCACAGGTATTGACCTTGTTAAAGAGCAAATCTTAGTAGCCAGTGGCAAGCCTTTAAACTTCATGCAAGAAGACATTAAATTCAAAGGTCATGCTATTGAGTGCCGTGTAAATGCTGAAAACCCAGAGACCTTTATGCCATCTCCTGGAAAAATCACCAGCTATCACGCGCCTGGAGGTTGGGGTATTCGAGTAGATAGCCATTTATATCAAGGCTATAGCATCCCTCCTTATTATGACAGCTTGGTATCAAAGCTTATTATTTATGGAGATACGCGTGAAGAGTGCTTGATGCGTGCGCACAGAGCTCTTAGTGAGTACGTGATAGATGGCATCCAAACTATTATCCCGCTTCATAAAAAGCTTGTAAAAGATCCAGATATAATCAGTGGTACATATGATATTCATTGGTTAGAAAAAACTTTAGCTAAACACGAAGGAGAAAAAAAGTAACATGCCTACTATTGACCAACGCTTAAAAAAACTAAACATTACGTTAACGCAACCTTCTAAAGCTGTGGCTAATTACAAAGGCTATAGTGTTGTAGGAAACCTTGTGATCGTTTCTGGACAGCTTCCATTGGAAGAGGGAGCTGTTGTGTATAAAGGACACGTAGGCTCTGATGTGAGCCTTGAACAAGGGCAAGCAGCGGCAAAACTTTGTGCTGTTAACATCTTAAGCCAGCTTAATGCGGCTCTAGAGGGTGACTGGTCAAAACTTGATAGCTGTGTAAGGCTTTGTGTGTTTGTAGCAGCCTGTAAGGATTTTACAGACCACCCAAATGTTATTAACGGTGCCTCTGACTTAATGGTAGAAGTCCTTGGTGAAAAAGGACGCCATGCCAGAGCAGCCGTTGGCGTAAGCTCCCTTCCTCTTGGCGCTTGTGTAGAGGTGGAAGCTATTTTTTCTGTGAAACTATAGACTGAAAAGGGAGAAAACTTCTCCCTTTTTTTCGAAGTGGTTATTCCATCCCTAAAAAATCAGAACATATTTTTTCTGCTTCGTTTTTATCAAATGTTAACTCTTTCTTAGTATCATGGGCAGTATAGTTAAACTTCGATACAATCTCGTTAATCATAAAGTCTTTCGTTGGTGTTGGATCACCTATAAGTTTCAAAAGTCCACCAATCCTTTCTTGTACTTGGGGTTTATCTTCCTCTTCTAGTTCACGCAAAAGAAGCTCTAAATCTTCTTTTTCTTTAATATAGGCTTGCTTTGTTTGGTTGAAATTTTTGTAAGCTTCATTTGAAAACACCCCTAAAGCATACTGAAACCCATCGAGATTTAAAAGATCTTCTATTTTAGGCCGTTGGGGCTGTTGTGGTGCTTGAATTTTTTTTTGCTCAACAGTCACTAAAGCTTCTTGCTTTACTGTAACTTGAAGAGACTTCAATTGCTCATGCTTTTCTTTGGCAATTTGTTGCTCTTCTAGAGAGTTTTTTTCTAGAGCTTTGGAATATTCCTCAGCAATAGCGCCTAACTGAAGGTACCTGTTTCCCCTGTTTTTAAAATTTATTGCTATATTACCCTTGGCTTCACGTAAAAAACGATTCCCAATACCTTTATAAAAATCAATAATACTATTATAATAAGAGGTAACAAAATCATTGTAGTTTTGTTCCCCTTTAAGAAAATCAAAGCACCGCATTTCTGATTTTTTATCCTCAAAATCAATACTATTGTTCCAGGGGGACGATTTTCCCTGATTATACATCGTATTCTCAATAGTTTTAAAAACACCAATGATATGTACGCTTGCTGGGCCTTTTCCCTTTTTTAAGAGATCAAGATCTTCTTTCCAAAAAATTGCATTGGCTTGTGTTGCGCAAAAAACAACCGATAAAAGGATATTTTTTTTAATAAATTTTTTCATATTTTTCTTTTTTAAGAAACATTTTTAATGTAAAAAATATATAGTTCTAAAACTTTAAAAATACAAGAAAAAAACATTAAAGAAATTATTTATTTAATCCTCCCCTTAAGCCTTTTAATCAATAGCCCATTTTCTAAAACATGTCTTTTGGATTAAAGCTAAGAGTCAGTTCTTTAAACTGCTCGTACTTATCTTCTGGGATTGGAAGGGGGTTGCAAGCTGGATCAAGAACGGCTCTGACTGCACTTTCTGCAGCTGTTCTATAAGCTGGATCTGACATGCGGCTTTTATCAGAAACGGATGCTTTGGTGACGGTTCCATCAGGTGCTACACTCATATCCATGTCAACTACTAAGTCCTTTGCGCCACGAGCACCAGCTGGCACAATCCAGCATTTATAGATGGTGCGACGAATCGCATCGATTTCAGAGCCTGTCAGCGTATCAGAAACACTTTGAGCAGGTGCCCCTTTTATACCAGCTTCCCCGTCTTTTTCCAAAGCATCCAACACATCATCAAAACTCTTAGAAGCTTTTTTCTTTTTAGGCTTATCGTCTGTGTTATCTAAAATGCTGTCTAATTTTTTATCTAAAGTCTGAAGGGCTTTTGGCTTAGACGGTGTAGGTCTTTTTTTAACCTTCGCAGGTGTAAGGTCAGCTTTTGGCGTATCTTCTTTTTTCTCTTTTGGAGGCTCTGGTTTCTTGGGCTCTGGCTTTTTTTCTGGTTCAGGCTTTTTTTTAGGCTTTAGCTCAGGTAAAGGCTCTGCATCCTCATCAACCGTTGGTTCTGGTTCTTTTTGAAGAGGTTCTTCTTTAACGGGTTCTGGTTCACGCTCTTTTACAGGCTGCTCTGTTGGCATTTGTTCAGCTTGTTCTTGAGGAGCAGGCTCTGGCTCTGGCACCTCTTCTTTTTCGGGTGCTTTTGACTCTTGAACTGATTTAGGCGTTAAAACAGGCGCTGCACTTTTTTCTGCAATTTGCACAAAGTCAATCAACAATGGTTGTGAGTCTATGGTTTTTGACTTGAAGGGATTTGGAAGCCCAAACAAGAAAAAAAGCGCAAAGATCACATGCATAACTAAAGAATAAAGTGCAGCTCTTTTCATGATAACCTTTTTTAAGCCCTTTTCTTAAGATGAGGAGCTTGGTATTTAGGCTCTTCTTTTTTTAAAACAGGGGCGGCTGGACTTTGTCCAGAAGGGAGCTCTGCCAGAAGGGATACTTTTGTAAATCCTGCAGAAGAAATAGCTCCCATAACTTCCATAATCTTTCCATACGCGATAGACTGATCCCCTCTTACATAGATTTTGGCATCAGGATTGCTGTTGGTGAGAGCCATTAGCCTAGAGATCAAATCAGGCGTCTCCAAAGGAGTTTCTTGAAGGTAAAACATCCCATTTGCATCAATGGTCACAATTACTGGCTCTACTTGATCGTTCATCTTAGCAGCGTTTGTTTTTGGGAGGTTTACGGGAACTCCCACCGTTAACATAGGAGCTGCTACCATAAAGACGATCAAAAGAACCAGCATCACGTCCACAAGAGGTGTTACGTTAATATCTGAAAATCCTCCCCCAAGCCTTGATCTGCGTGAAGATCTTGAAGAGGAACTTTTTTGAAGCGAAACAGCCATTTAAACTGCTTCCTCTAATTGACGGGAAATAATACTTCCAAATTCATTAGCAAAGGCTTCTAAACGATTGGCATAACGATTGAGTTCACTTGAAAGTTTGTTATAAGCAACAACAGCAGGAATTGCTGCAATCAAGCCAATAGCTGTTGCAAAAAGAGCCTCTGCAATACCTGGAGCTACCACTGCTAGGTTGGTGTTTTGTTGCTGAGCGATAGACTCAAAACTGTTCATGATTCCAAGAACTGTTCCAAATAGCCCAATAAAAGGAGCTGTTGAGCCAGTTGAAGATAAAAAGCCCATGTGACGCTCAAGGCCGTCCATCTCTCGCCCAATGGTTACATGCATTGCACGCTCAATACGTTGTTGCAGTGTTCCTCTAAGCTCAGTTGAACGAACCACAACGCCTTTGGTTAAAGACCTTCTCCACTCTCTCATGGCTGCGCAAAAAGTTGAGGCAAGCGGGTCGAGTTTTCTGTTTTGAAGTCGTTCATATAACTCGTCCAAAGAACCACCAGACCAAAAAGCTTCTTCAAAGTGGTCAGCTGATTTATACAGTGAGCGTAATTTCAAAATTTTTTGAATAATAATTGTCCAGCTCCAAAACGAAGCCCCAATCAGTGCAAGCATTACCAATTTAATAACAGGTTCTGCCCCAAGGAAAAGCTCCCACATAGACATACCAGCTGCTGCTGTAACTGTTGCGCCACCTGGCGCTATGGAAGCAAGTGCATTAGGATCCATTTTTTACCCTTCAATTTCGTTTAAGTGTTTTTCAAGGATGTTTATAAAATCCTTTGGAATACTTTTTATGTTACCTTTTGTGTCAACAAAGCCAAGCCTAACTGTTAAAGTGGCTAAGCGATCTTGACCTCTTGTGATAAATTGTTCTAATACCATACTAACTGACAGCAAAGAAATCAAGGATACTGTTACTTCTAAACGGTCTTCTAGTACGGCTGATTTATGATACTTTATCGTTACATCAGCAACCACTACTTGGGTTTGATAGTTTTCTATAAGCTTTTTATGAGAAACCCCTAAGGAAGCAAACCACTCGCTTCTGGCCCGTTCTGCAAACTTTAAATAATTTGCATAGTAAACAACCCCCAAAGCATCAGTGTCTTCAATATAAACGGTCACTGGAAAAGAAAAAGTTAACATTGGTCTTATGTCTTGGTTTTTTTTAACTATACAATAAAGGTTTTTTGTTTAAAACAGAAGCTTATGAGGCAATCTATCACCCCACATAAATTATTCCCCCCAAAAGAGAGGTTTGGAGTGTCAAGCTGAGAGTGCTCTTGATGGGTTTTGTGGGCTTATTGGGAAAAATCCCCTTAATGAAATCCCTCCTATTAAAGCCAAATCTATTGCATCAGAAAAATTCCTGTGGGGGGTGGTAAGGGGCAGTCTATCACCCGACGGAATTTACCCCCCAAAAAAGATGAGGTGCGGAATGTAAGGTGAGTAGAATAAGTACAGCTAGCAACCATCTGTTACATCCTAAACCCTGCTTGTTTTTGTAATAAAATTACAAATAATTCTGCAAGAATTAAACTTTTCAATAAAAAGCCGTCTTGTGAAGAATTTTTTACTACACGTTTCTTCAAAAAGTTGCTAGCCTTAAAAAACGGCACAGTTAATTATGGGTTTCGTTTCACCAAAATATAGTGAAGCGTTTTTTGCAAAAAGGAGTACCGACCCAAGATGAGCACAGTTACAAATCGCCCACAACTTGTAGAAGAACCTTCTTATTCCCTTTCAATGGATACAAGCATGACATCAACGAACACAAAAACAAAACAGGCCATTACATTCCAAGCAATTATTGTTCTTGGGGCTGGAATGCTTTTTTACTTGTATGAATACATACTGCGTGTCTCTCCCAGTGTGATGACTGATGGCTTAATGCGTGATTTTGGAGTTACCTCAACCATGCTTGGGGTTTTAACCTCGTTTTATTATTACTCCTATGTAGCGCTACAAATTCCTTGCGGTATGATTGTCGACCATTTAGGTGCAAGACGCGTTATTACCTCTTCCGCTTTAATTTGCTCTATTGGAGCTTACCTTTTTGCTAAAAGTGATACTTTAGCGGGCGCTGAATTAGGGCGTTTTTTAATTGGAGCGGGCTCTGCTTGTGCTTATATCAGCTGTATGAAAATCGGAGCGGTTTGGTTTGCTGCTGAAAAGTTTGCAATTATTTCTGGAATTGGGCAAATGATGGGCGTCTTTGGCGGCACCTTTGGTGGAAAACCGTTTGCTATTTTAGTAAACGCTTATGGTTGGAGAGGCGCTATGGTCATTGCCTCTGTTGCAGGACTTGCCGTCACTGCTATTGCTTGGACGTTTGTCAGAGACTATCCAAAAGGCTATGTTTGCCCACACACCAAAGAAGGTGAGGACAAAGAAAACCTTATAGATGGACTTAAAGCAATTACCTCAAATCCACAAAGTTGGCTCATTGGCCTTTATGGCTGCATGATGTACTTGCCTCTTTCTGCATTTGCTGAGCTTTGGGCTGTACCCTATTTAATGCAACGTTACGGCGTCAATAACGAACAAGCAGCGGGCGTTAGCGTCTTATTATTTGTAGGAATTGCCTTTGGCGCACCCGTTGGTGCTTGGCTTTCTGAACGCATCAAAAGCCGTAAAAAAGTCATGTCCATTTCTGCTGTTGGAACATTTTTTATGTTTTTACTAATAATTTATCTGCCAAACACTACATTTACTCAAATGAGTGTGATGCAATTTATCGCAGGTGTCTTATGTGGTGGGCAAATTCTATACTTTGCAGCAGCAAAAGAAATTAACCTTCCTCAATTTAGCGCAACAACTATTGGTTTTACCAACTGCTTAGTCATGGTAAGTGGTGTTATCTTCCAACCTGCTCTTGGTCTTGTTTTAGACCTTGCTTGGGATGGTCAGTTAAAAGCTGATGGCACAAGACTGTATTCTTTGCAAGCTTACCAAACTTCTTTAACTCTTGTTGCTTTTTGCTTACTGGTTGCTTGGGGACTTTTGCAAAAAATAAAGGAAACACACCCTGGTTCTTTTAAAAAATAATTGTTAAGAAAATAATTAAAAGTATTGCCATTTGGTTAGGATTTCTTTAACTCTTATACGATAGTAATAAAGAGGTTTGATATCCTAGCTATTTTTTTTATAAGGAGAGTTGAATGCCAAATCGCCCCTTAAAATCGGAGGACTGCATGTCATTACAAAATCACGTTACAACCAAAAATGTTAATCAAGAACGCGATGTGAATTTAATGCAATCTTGGATCATCTGGGCAATGGCCGCTCTTTTTTATTTGTACGAATACGTACTTCGCGTCTCTCCCAGTGTGATGACAGAAGGTCTTACCCAAAGCTTTGGGGTAACTTCTACTGAGCTTGGCGTTTTAAGCTCCTTTTATTATTATGCCTATACTATTTTACAAGTCCCTTGCGGTGTGATCGTTGATAAATGGGGGCCACGACGTGTAATTACGTTTTCTTCAATTTTATGTACAGTTGGCAGCTTTCAATTTGCCTTAAGCGACACACTCTTATCTGCTCAAATCGGCAGATTTTTAATAGGCGCTGGATCAGCTTGCGCCTTTTTAAGCACCTTAAAAGTTGCTGCTGATTGGTTTTCTGTAAGATACTTTGTCGTTGCAGCAGGTCTTACCAGCATGATGGGCGTTCTTGGAGGCGTTTTTGGTGCTCGTCCTTTTGCTATTTTAGTAAATAACGTTGGCTGGAGATCTGCTATGATCTATGCCGCTATTTTTGGCATTTTTGTCACTGTTTTAGTATGGTTTGTTATTAAAGATAAAAAGTCAAATGTCACCGACCTTGCAACCGTTTCGTCATCTTCTTTGACACATGGTCTTAAGGTTATTATGAAAAACCCGCAAAGCTGGCTTATTGCGTTTTATGGATGTCTTATGTATCTTCCAATTTCTGTGTTTGCAGAGCTCTGGGGTGTCCCTTACCTTATGCAAACATTTAATGTCACCAATGAAGTTGCAGCCACAGCCAGCATCATGATCTTTTTAGGCATGGCCTTAGGCGGCCCTACGGCTGCTTGGGTTTCTAATAAAATTCAAAGCCGTTACAGAGTTATGCTTTATTCAGCTTTAGGCTCTCTTACCTTCTTTGCAGGTGTTATGTTTCTTCCCAGCCTAAGCTTAGAGATGATCTTTGGTATGTTGTTCTTTGTAGGTATTTGTAAAGGTGGTCAGATTTTATGTTTTACTTGTGTAAAAGAAATTAACCCCTCTCATATAAGTGGGACTACTATTGGCTTTACCAACACTGTTGTGATGTTAAGCGGGGTTATTTTTCAACCACTTTTAGGCATGATTTTAGACAGCGTTTGGAGCGGCAACTTAAGCCTTTCTGGCATTCGCATCTATACAGCAGATGATTATTTTTGGGCGATGCTTTCAATACCTATTGCGTTGAGTGTTAACTTGGTCTTGATAAAGTTTATCAAAGAGAGCTATCCAAAAGCTTAGAAATAGGCTTCTTTTTAAGAAAAGTTGGCACAACGTAAACTGTTTAGCTTTTTAAAAAAGACATAAAACAAGATAAAACCCCACTCCAGCATGAAGTCTCTTTTACAAAAAACTCCTGCTCGATTGTGTCTTCCACGTCTTCTAATCTAGAAAAACCCCTTGGATTAAAAGGCGTTAAAGTAAGGGTTGTGTACTGATCCTCAGTCACACCTGAGAAGTGGCCCCTCTTAGGGTTACTTAAAGCTGTAAGATCCTCCAACGCAAGTGCCCGCTCGCAAAGAAATACTGTAAAACCCCATAAAATAAGTGATTTATTCACCATTAACTTGCCCTTTTTTTTAGCTTTTAAATATTGCAATGACCTTCTTATGGTATCTAAATTCGCTTGCTAAATCTTCTTAAAAAAAAATGTTTTACGCCCTAAATAAGCAGCAAAAGAATTTCTTTTTAAAAAAAAGCTTGGCTTTTGGTAAGAATTTGTTAGGGTTTGAAAAAAGAACTTTAGTTTTTAAAAGGAAATATTAAAAGTGAACTATTTAATAAAGTTACTCATTCCAATTTTTGTTGGAGTTGTACTGTATAATCTATCCGTCCCAGAAGGGTTAAACCCCAAAGGATGGCACCTTTTTTCAATCTTTGTAGCAACGATTGTTGGGGTTGTTGTAAAGCCTTTACCTATGGGAGCTGTTGCTTTAATGGGGCTTGTTGCAACTGTTTTAACTGGCACTTTTGACCTTGGTAAAGAAGGCTTAAGCGGTTATGGATCATCTGTTATTTGGTTGGTTATCTACGTATTTTTTATCGCAAGAGGCTTCATCAAAACGCGCCTTGGAACACGTATTGCTTATTACTTTGTAACAATTTTAGGCAAAAGCAGCTTAGGGCTCGGTTACGGAATGGTTTTAACTGAGCTTTTAATTGCGCCTGTCATTCCAAGCAACGCCGCGCGCGCTGGCGGTATTATGTATCCCATTTTAAAATCTATTGCAGAGTCACTAGGAAGTCTTCCAAATGATGGTACAGCCAGAAAACTTGGAGCCTATCTTACCCAAGTTTGTTGTCATGGCAAT
>DATDSS010000090.1:0-6412 GCA_035291245.1 Alphaproteobacteria bacterium
TACGCCGCCCCACAGCTTGCAAAATTTTTAAAAGAAACCTAGTAGTCTTTTACTCAGTTTCTTCACGGGAAACAGGGGCTAACATAGACTTTATATAAGCACTTTCAACTACTATTTGTTTTTTTATAGGGTCTATGTCTGGTACAATTTCACTCACAAAGGGAACCATCAACGTCTGGTCTTCATAAGAAATTTCTAAGATATTTCCCGCTCCATAATCTACAAGGTCAATAACGGTGCCAAAAACATCTGTATTATCAGTGGTGATCACTTTAAATTCTTTTAAATCATGAAGATAAAATTCATCTTGCTCCAAAGAGGGTAGCAGCTCCAAAGGTGCAAAGAGTTTTTCATTTTTTAAAGCTTCAGCTTCTGTTCTGGTGGTTACTTCTTTAAAGCCTACATGGGCAAAATCAGGTTTGACCAAAGAAATAGAACTTAACGTTAAGTTTTTCCTTGTCGATGAAAAAACCATACCCGGCTGTATTAGGCTTGGATCGCTTAAAAAGAGGTGGGCTTTTACCTGACCTTTGATGCCAAAGGCAGAAGTAATGGTTGCTACGTGTATAAGATCACTCATCATATTGCCTTTTGTAATAAAAAAAGCCTTGGAAATGCCCAAGGCTTGATTTGCTGTAACAAGTAGTTACTCAGCAGCAGCAGCTTCTTGAGCGGCTAAGGCTGCAGCGCGTTCTTGAGCTTTTTTCTTTGGCTGAGATTTTTTTGACTTCTCAGTTGGCTTATAAGAACCATTTCCTGATTGAGACAAAAACTTTACAACGCGTTCTGTTGGTTGCGCACCAATAGACATCCAATATTGAATGCGCTCTTGATTAAGAACCAAGCGGTCTGGATTGCCTGCTGCTAAGATAGGGTTATAAGAACCAACACGCTCCACAAAACGACCATCACGTGGGCTTGTAGCTTCTGCAACAACAATACGATAGAAAGGGCGCTTTTTTGCACCACCGCGGGCTAAGCGAATTTTTAATGCCATAGATATTATTCTCCAAAATTTACATTATTATAATATTTAGCCATTTTTACATCAAAAAACAATACTTTTGTCAAGAGTCATCAGGGAAGGATTTTGCACAAGGGCGATCACGCTAAAAAAAGGGGGCTAATGAGGCAGCATTGTCTGCGGGTTTGATTAGCACTTTTTAAAATAGCTAAGTCGGGTTAAAGTACTTTTAAATTTAATTTTTTAAAAAAAGCTTATGAACCGTTTTTTTAAACTACTTTTAGTCAGTATTTGTGTAACCCTTCCTGGATTTTCTGAGTCTAATGACACTTTAGACCCCATGCAAGAAGCTTTAAAAGAGGCAGTCGGTCTCTTAGATGGCGCTTTTGGCCATAAACAAAATATAGGGCAAGGAGTTCAACTCGTTAAAACTCTTGGTTTAACCTTAGATAGTAGGGCCCTTAGTTTTTTGGGGGACTTGTATTTTTCAGGAGAAGGTGTTGAAAAAGATCAAGCGTTGGCAGCTGTTTTTTATAAACTGGCAGCCCAAAATGGATATGGCCCAGCTCAATTTCACTTAGGGATCTTGTTTAAAAATGGTCAAGGTGTTCCCCAGTCCGCGATGCATAGCTTTTATTATTTAAGTTTGGCTGCTAAGAATAAAAAAGACCTAGGCGATCTTTGCGAAAACGCGGCGCAATATCGTGATCAAGCATACGTCCTTATGACAAAAGAAGAAAAGCAAGAGGTTTTGGAAAAGCTTAATAAGCTTTTATAACTTTTCTCCAGACATTCCCGCTTAAAAATTCTTGAAACCCTTGAAACCTTTGGAAAATAAGGAAAAAAGGATTTAAAGTTTACGAATTATTGTTTTTACAAATGACTCTATGCCTTGAGTACACGACACAGCGGGAATTGCTGACGTTTCTCTTAAGGGGGAAAGGATTTGAGAAATTCTATGATTTTGGCAGCAGGGTGTGGCGGGAATAGGGAAAGTTGGGAATTGCACTTTAGCCTTGAGGCGGGCAGCCTTAAAAGAGGATGAGTGACGCAAAAATCTAATTTGTCAATACTTTTATTAAGGCTAAAAACATAGGAAATCTCTTAATCTTAATAGAAAATTCCAAACAGGAGAATTGCTGGGTGTGTGCGTAAAGGCGCGCCTAACACAAATTTTAATTAGCCTTTATAATGACTTTTGTCTTAAGGAGGGGCTGTGTTTTAACAGGTCTTTAAATTGCCTGACTTTTGGGCAAAAGCCCCCCTAAAACTCTCAAAAGAGGGGGGGTAATTCCTGTATTGTGACGTAATAGACCTTCTACCGCTCGCTTTGGGCCTTCCACAAAATACTATAGAGGCCGCCTTTCTCCATTAAGTCTTCATGGCGGCCCATTTCAATAATTTTACATTCTTGTAAAACACAAATAACATCTGCATCCACAATAGTAGAAAGTCTGTGGGCTACCACCAAAGTTGTGCGGTTTTTCATCAGTTCATAGAGTGCTTCTTGAACGGTTTTTTCTGATTCTGTATCAAGTGCAGAGGTTGCTTCATCTAAAAGTAAGATGGGGGCATTTTTAAGCATTGCACGTGCAATAGCTATTCGTTGGCGTTGTCCCCCTGAGAGTTTTACACCATTTTCTCCAACAACAGTCTCATACCCATGGGATAGGTTTTCGATAAACTCATGCGCTGCAGCAAGTTTTGCAGCCCTTGTAATTTCGTCTTTTGTTGCGTTTTTTTTACCATACGCGATGTTGTTAAAAACTGTATCATCAAAAAGCATAATTTCTTGGCTAACTAACGCTATTTGATATCTTAAAGCCTCCAAATCAAAAGAGGTTAATGCTCTGTTATCCAGTAAAATACGACCGCTGGTACAGTCATAAAATCTAGGCAGAAGATTAATCAAAGACGATTTTCCAGCTCCACTTGGTCCTACAAATGCAATCGTTTGCCCAGGCTTAATATTAAGAGTAATAGAGCTCAAAGCGGTCTTGCCATTTTTATAAGAAAAGCTAACGTTTTCAAAGGTAATCTCCCCTTGAAGAGCCGCGTCTTTTAAAGGGTTACTTAAAGACTCATCTGGGCTTTTAATGCTGGGATGCTGATCCATAAGGGCAAAAACCCTAGCAGCAGCAGCAACACCTTCTTGAATTGTTGTATTTAGATTACTTAGGCGTTTTAAGGGTTCATAAACCAGTAAAAGAGCTGCAATAAATGAAATAAACTCACCAGTTGTACGTGTCTCATGCATCACTTGCCAGCCGCCATAAGCAATCACCAGAACTATTGCAATACCTGCCATACTTTCCACAATAGGGTGCGCTGCTGATCTTGTACGTGTTGCTTTATAATTTAAGCTAAAAATGCGCTCAATCAGTTCTTGGATACGGTTTTGTTCATAAGCCTCCATCGTATAGGACTTTACGACGCGAACCCCTTGAAACACTTGCGTTAAAAGAGTCGTTAAAGACGCAAGCTCGCCTTGAGTATCAAGGGTTACTTTTTTCATACGCCTTCCAATTTTTGCAATAGGGAGAATGGCAACTGGAAAAACAAAAAAAGCAACCACTGCAAGTAACCAGTCTTGATAAAACATTACCCCAAGAAGCAAGAAAAAAGTAATGGTATCTTTTCCAAGCCCTACAACGGTATTAGCAACGCTTGTCCTCATTAAATTGATATCATTGGTAAAGCAAGAAACTAATTGACCGCTGTTATTTTTGTGGAAAAAATCTAAATCACTTTTTAGAAGATGGGAAAATAAACGCGCTTGAATATCTGTTACAATCCGCTGACCAATATAAGTCATGGTGACGGATTCCCCATAAGAAGAGATACCTTTTACGACAAACGCTATAAAAACAGCTAAACAAAAACTTGCTAAAAGTGTGAGACTGCCGCTATGAAAAACGTCATCAAAAACAGGCTGTAAAAGGTAAGGAAGAGCAGAAGTCGACACAGCTGCAAACACCATAAACACAAGGGCTAGACCAAATTTTTTACGATAGCACCAAACATGCTCTTTTAAGACGCGTCTAACTAAGCGTCTGCTTTCTTGGTCCATCCATAGTTTTTTTAAAGCTGTGAACACTGTTTTACTTCCTTTTTTATATACATACAACACCACCAAATTATCATGTTTTATAGAGCTTATTTTTTATCAACAAAACTTAAAACAGCTAGCAAATGCACGCACTGAATAAAAGTTGAAAGAAGCCTTAGGCGTTTTTGGGTCAACTCTATATCCCCTGTTACGATAGTTGTAGCTTCAAAATAGTGATCCATAACAGGCCTTAAGGTGGAAAGTACACTCATACACTTTTCATAGGCCTGCTCTTTTAGAAAACTATTAACCTTTGTTTGAGCATCAAAGATTTTTTGAGCTAAAACTTCATCCTCACCTTGCCAAGTAACATCAGTTACGTTTAAGTACGCTTCAAAAGTAGTCTTTTCCTTCTTTTCCTCGCCTTTTACAATGCCAAGAGCCCGGGTATAGGCCTTTTGAAGGTTTTGACCCTCAATAGAATTCATAAAACCCCCTAAAACGCTTGCGCGTTTACTCAAAGATCCCACATGGGCTTTTGAAGTGGGGTAATCTTCTTTACTCAAAGATCCCACACACGCTTGAATAACGTCTGGGTTCAAAGACAGCCCCTTTAACGCTCCTTCTAGTCTACTTAAAATAAAGGCATAAACGTCAAAAGCAACCTCTGAGTTAAACCCGTACAATTCGCAACTTTTTGTTAATTTTTTGAATAAATCGTAAGATGTTAAATCATTTTCTCTAATAAGCCTAATAATTCCAAGGGCACAGCGCCTTAAACCATAAGGATCCTTAGAACCAGTTGGAAGCTGTTTAATCCCAAAAAAGCCCACAAGTGTATCGATCTTATCTGCAAGCGCTACGTCACAGCTGACAGGTTTTTTTGGACAGTTGTCGTGTGGCCCCATGGGGGAATAATGCTCTAAAATAGCCTGAGAAACTTCTATATCTTCTTTTTGTTCAAGAGCATAAATTGCTCCCATTTTTCCTTGAAGTTCAGGAAATTCCCCAACCATGGAGCTTAACAAATCACTTTTACAAAGTAAGGCTGCTCGTTTTCCTTTTTCAGAGTCAACTAAGTGAGCTATACGCTCTATCTTTTGAAATAACGTTCCAAGTTCTTTATGAAAAATAATCTTTTTTAACCCCGACACATCATCTAGGGATATTTTTTTATCTTGATCAAAGAAAAATAACGCATCGCTCAATCTTGCTTTTAAAACTTTTTCAAAGCCTTTTTGGCTATAGCTTACGTCTTTAAAGTCTTGATTACTGATATAGGCGAAATAAGGAGCAACTTTCCCATCTTTTTGTAAAACAGTAAAATACTTTTGATGCACCTTCATAGAAGTTGATAAAACACAAAGGGGAAGGTTTAAAAATTTCTCTTCAATAGCACCAAGCCTTACAAAGGGCCATTCACAAAGGCCAGATACTTCTTCTAAAAGGGTTCTATCTTCTTGGAAAGTCAAATCAAGGGAGCCGCATAAATTTTTTAATGATGTTTCAATAAAATCTTGACGTTCTTGGATATCAAGCATAACAAAGGCTTTGTGAAGCGATGTTTTATATTCTTCAAAAGTTGTAACTGTTATCTCACTTGGAGCCATAAACCGATGCCCAAACGTCTTATTAGTAGCGTTCAAACCAAAAAGTTCTAAAGGTAGAATTTCCGTATCAAAAATCGCTAAAATATTGCGTACAGGCCTTACCCAAGGCGTTAAAGACTGTGGGTAACGCATAACCTTAGGCCAGCTAAAACCGTTGATGACATCGTTTAAAATAACAACCAGCTCATCTGCTGTGCTTTTAGAAGGACTTATTACTTTTGCCACAAAATATCCATTTTCTTCAAAGAGATCTTTTTGGTTTAAAGCATTAGCTTTTAAAAAGCCGTCAAGTGCTATAAGAGGAGCTCCAACTTTAGGGCCCCTTTTAAGCTCTTCTTGTGGAGCTGTTTGTTTCAAAAGACCAGTAACGTGTGCCCCAAGACGTCTTGGTGTAATCCAAGTGGAACACATCTCATAGGTTAACCCTTTTTCTTTTAAAGCTTTTTCCAAAGAGTTTTTTAAATCTTCTTTTGCTTTAGTTTGCATAAAAGCTGGAATCTCTTCACCAAAGAGTTCAAATAAAAATTCGCACATGATACTTTTAAATACTGTTTTATTTAAGACTTACTATATGGTCTAACGTGAATTGCGCTTCAGGTCAAAAATATTCTTTAAAATCCCGTGATCAGAGGGATCAGAGTTTTAAAAAGGCCCCACCCTGAATAAAAAGGGCAGGATTTTAAGAGTTTGGAGGAGGTAGGAAGAATTGTTGATATTTTTTCTTACCCTCCCACTGGGATTTAGCTGACGCAGCAGATTTAGCTTTAATAGGAGGGATTTCTTGGGGGC
>DATDSS010000091.1:0-3036 GCA_035291245.1 Alphaproteobacteria bacterium
GTAACTTGTTGCTTTGAGAGATCAAACTTAGAAAATTGTTTAAAAATCCTGTAAAAAAAGTAGCTGATTAGTAAGACGCCAATAAGTCCAAGTTCAAGCCACCACTGAGTAGGGGCATTATGGGGGTGAAGGCCAAATCTATCCCCATACAGCGGTTCGCACTTATTTTCCTGGGGGCAAAAGTCGTGCTGATCAATTATCTTTGGGAAAGTTCTTGCGTTATCTAGCCCATGTCCAAGAATGGGTTTTTTTGCGATTTCCTCAGCGGTATTTTTTAGGATGAATATTCGGTGAACATGGCTTGTGTCCTTTGTAAGGCGAGCTAGCCACTGAGCGGTGTTATTGTCAAATTTTAAGCTAACCCAAGGGGTTAAAAAAGTGACCCCTAAAAAAAGGGCTAAAATAGAGGTATGCGTGTATCGCAGCTTTTGAATAAAAGGATAAATTAGGCTGAAAATAAAGCCTATGAAAAGCCCGACAAGGGCTGTATCTGTTCCAAGTTTTGTAAATATTTTATAGGTGATGAAAACAAAAAAAGCAAAAAGCCAGGAGCGTTTATAAAAAATCCAAATAGCCATACTTAAGTACATAGCCGCATTTCCCACCCCTTTGCTGAGGCTTTTTTGGGCGAAGCTTGTGAGGGGGTAATTAAAGCTACTTTCAAGGAAGCACCCTAAAATAGCAGTGATGATACCAATCTTGAAGCTTGATAGTAGGATGGTTTGTTTTTTTTCTTCAAGTTTAGGAAAAGTCGTCCACCACAAGCTTGCAAAAAGGCCAAAGAAAAAGAGTTTAAAGCTTAAGATAACAGATAGTTTAGGGTTTACGGCCCAAAAGCTTGAAAGAAGGCCAAATGAAAAAATGGCTAAAAAAGCTTTACCAAGCCGTGTGGTTGCTAAAGCTAAGTATTGTTCTTTGGAATAGCTAGGAATATTTATGAATATCAAGAGAATGAGAGGGATAACGAGTGCATGGGGAGACACAATAGATAAAAGAGGCGTTATAAATCCAATAACACCATAAACATAGGGGTGATTATAAAACATAAACTTAAAAAAATTGCCCAAAGTAATTTTAGTATAAGGGAATAGCGATAGGGTTTGAAAGATCCTTGTTAGGCTATTCCAAAAGATTTTTTTTGGTTAAGTAGCTGCTTTTTGAACGCTTTTTCTTGTAAAATCAGGCGATTTTTGATATATTTTTCGTGAAATACACATGCAAAGATTTTGAGAAACTATGTTCTCTTGCCGGTGTTGCGTTTGATTTTACTTAAAGGCAATCCCACTTTGCAGAGGTTTAACCGGAAAAAACAAGGAGTTTTTATTATGGCAATGCCAATTTTGACTATTCGTCAACTTTTAGAAGCAGGTGTTCACTACGGACACGCAACACGTCGTTGGAATCCAAAAATGAGCCAATATATTTTTGGAGCAAGAAACGGCATTCATATTCTTGACTTGGATCAAACGCTTCCTATGATGCAACGTGCGCTTCAAGCTGTTCGTGAAACAGTTGCAAGAGGTGGTCGTGTTCTGTTTGTTGGAACAAAAACACAAGCAGGTGAAAAGATAAAAGACGCAGCAAGCCGCTGTGGTCAATACTATATCAACCACCGCTGGTTAGGTGGAATCCTTACAAACTGGAAGACAGTAAACCAATCTATTAAACGCTTGAAAGAAATGGAAGAACGTTTAAAAACTCCAGGACATATAACTAAGAAAGAGCATTTAGATCTTCAGCGCCAATATGATAAACTTAATCAAGTTATCGGCGGAATTCGTGAGATGGGTGGGCTTCCAGATCTTTTGTTTGTAATTGACACTAATAAAGAATCTATTGCTATTCAAGAAGCAAAACGTTTAGGAATTCCTGTTGTAGCTGTTTTAGACTCTAACTCCACTCCAGAAGATGTAACTTATCCAATTCCTGGAAACGATGATGCAATTCGTGCCATTACATTATACTGCGAGTCAGTTTCTGCGTCTGTACTTGATGGACTTCAAGCGCAACTTCGCACAGCTGGTGTAGATATTGGGGCTTCTGCGGACCTTCCACAAGAAGAGCTTTCACAAGAAGACGCTTAAAACCGCTAGCTTAGTTAATTTTTTATCAGGAGAATACAATGTCCGCAATTACAGCAGAACTCGTTCGTCAGCTTCGTGAAAAATCAGGCGCTGGTATGATGGATTGTAAAAAAGCGTTACAAGAAAATGGTGGAGATTTAGAAGCCTCTGTTGATTGGCTTCGTAAAAAAGGCTTAGCGGCAGCTGCTAAAAAAGCAGGCCGTATTGCTGCAGAGGGTTTGGTTGCTATTGCAACCAGTGGGCCAAAAGGTGTTGTCGTTGAAGTAAACTCTGAAACAGACTTTGTTGGAAGAAATGAACACTTCCAAAATTTTGTAAAAGAGTGCGCAACCCAAGCTTTAAAGCTGTCTTCTTTTGAAACGTCTGCTCTTTCAGAAGCACCGTGCACAGTTGGAGAAGCCCCAAAGATTGGTGAAGAGCTTACAAGACTTGTGGCAACCATTGGTGAAAATATGTCTTTACGCCGTCTAACAAGCTTAGAAGTTTCACAAGGATGTGTTGTTCCTTATATGCACAACCAAGTAGCTCTAAACCTTGGCAAGATTGGTGTTCTTGTTGCCCTTGAATCAAATGCTTCAAATGAGGCTTTAACAGAATTGGGTAAAAAAATTGCAATGCATATTGCTGCAACAAATCCCCAATCTTTGAGTGTTGAAGATCTTGATGCCCAATCAGTTGAGCGTGAAAGAAATGTGATTGCTGATCAAGCACGTGCCTCTGGACGCCCTGAAGATATTATTCAAAAAATGGTGGAAGGACGTCTTCGTAAATTTTATGAAGAAGTTGTTTTGCTTGAACAATCTTTTGTAATGGATCCGTCTTTACAAGTTAAAGCTGTTATCGAACAGGCTGCAAAAGATCTTGGGACCCCAGTAACACTTAAAGGTTATATCCGTTATGCGCTTGGTGAAGGTATTGAAAAAGCTGCAAGTGACTTTGCTGCTGAAGTTCA
>DATDSS010000092.1:0-10687 GCA_035291245.1 Alphaproteobacteria bacterium
TCTAAGCGTGGTAACATGTTTGGCATGTTTGGCATGGGCCTTGCGATTCTTACAACTTTTTTCGTACCAGGCGTTAGTCAATACGGTATCTTAGTTGTGGCTATTGCTCTTGGTGGAGTTATTGGGACAGTTGTTGCAAAACGCATTGAAATGACAGCTCTTCCACAATTAGTTGCAGCTTTTCACAGCCTTGTGGGGCTTGCGGCCGTTTGTGTGGCGGCGTGTGCTTTAAAAGCACCTGCTTCCTTTGGGTTATTAACCACTGGTTCAATTCCTGCTGTCTCGTTATTTGAAATGGGACTTGGTACTGTTATTGGAGCCCTTACTTTTAGTGGGTCGTTGGTTGCATTTGGAAAGCTACAAGGACTTTTATCAGGAAAGCCTTTAATGCTTCCTAATCGTCACTTTATAACAGGTGGGCTTGCAGCACTCTTAGTTGTTTTATTAATAAGCTTTATGGGAGCACCTTCTTTTTCATTATTTATGATCATGAATATAGTGGCAGTTGTCTTTGGATTATTGTTAATACTTCCTATTGGAGGAGCAGACATGCCAGTGGTTGTGTCTATGCTTAACTCCTATTCAGGATGGGCAGCTTGTGGAATTGGCTTTACGCTTAATAATCACTTGCTTATTATCACAGGAGCACTTGTTGGCGCTTCTGGTGCGATTTTGAGTTATATCATGTGTAAGGGAATGAATAGGTCTTTAGTTGCTGTAATCTTAGGAGGTTTTGGTGGAAATTCAACAAGCTCTCAAGGAGGGGAGGAAAACCAAGAAGATCGCCCTGTAAAAGTCAGCAGCAGTGAGGACGCCGCCTTTTTGCTTAATAATGCTCAATCAGTTATCATTGTGCCAGGTTACGGTATGGCAGTTGCTCAAGCGCAGCATGCTTTGAAAGAAATGGCAACCATCCTAAAAGCCCAAGGTATTCAAGTGCGTTATGCCATTCACCCTGTAGCAGGCCGTATGCCAGGACACATGAATGTTTTATTAGCAGAAGCCAATGTCCCTTATGAAGATGTGCTGGAACTTGACGAAATTAACGCTGATTTTGGTACGGCTGATGTGGCCTTTGTAATTGGTGCAAACGATATCACCAATCCTGCAGCTAAAACAGATCCCTCTTCTCCTATTTTTGGAATGCCTATCTTAGAAGTAGAAAAAGCAAGAACAGTCTTTTTTGTGAAACGGTCCTTATCCAGTGGTTATGCAGGTGTGGATAACGAACTGTTTTATAGGGATAATACTTACATGGTCTTAGGGGATGCTAAAAAAGTATGTGAGGGGATTGTAAAAAGTCTTCAACACTCATAAAAATAGAAATTTTAAGAGGGGGGATTTTTAGAAACTCCCTTTCTTTAGCTTACTCTTTGCAGATGATAGAAAACCAAAAAACCTAGCCATTGACACGCGTCTTTTACAGTGTCACTTTTATAAAAAAGCCCACCTTTAAAAATAAAGCTTATCGTATGAAAAATTTTACAAAAAAAACCTTCTTTTTGGCGTTGTGCGTTTGTTTAACGTCGTGCGCGCCAACTATTACAAACCATGGTTATAACAACGAAAAAGTAATTCCAACAATGTTTAAAGTTGGGCAAACAACCCAAGATCAAGTGCAACAGGAACTTGGATCACCGTCTACAATTTCTTCTTTTAAAGAACCTGTTTGGTATTATGTTTCTAAAAAAACCAGCACAAAGTCTTTTTATAAGCCAGATGTGATCGATCAACAAACCTTAGCACTTACTTTCAGTGAAACTGGTGTTTTAAAGGACATGAAAATCATTACCAAAGATCAAAGCAAGCCTGTAAAAATCATAGAAGATCGCACAGAACCTAAAGGTTATGAAACGGGTGTCTTAAGAGAAGTATTTGGAAACTTTGGAAGACGGTGGAGTGCAAAGCCTGCTTCTTCAAAGTAAAAGGCTGACAAGGGGCATTCATGGCGCAATACTTGGTTTGAATCATTTTACAGGAGAACTCTCTTTTAGGAGCTGCAAATGACGAAGAAGAATCCTAGGAATGACCAGCAGGTGAGCTTACCACCCCACATAAATTATTAACACTATTGGAATCTTTAAAAAAATCTCACACGAGGAGAAAAATGAACGGGGGGTAAAATGCATGGGGCGAAAATGCTCAGGGGAATTATAAAGATAAACGAGGGAGGGGTAAAAAATGCATAAGGGCGCGAGAACGAACGGGGAATAAAAGATAAACGAGGAGAGCAAAAATCCCCCCCTGTCCTTAACTACTCCTTAACCATTCTTATAGTAAAGTCGTAACTGGCGGTGAGGAAGACTGGCTTATTGGTCAGTCCTTGACAAGCTCTTGGGGTGAGATTTGCTGATGATATTTTAAAAGTTGATCACTTTTAAGACTTTATTAGTAAATTGAGCTTAAAACAATAATAAATAAGGAAAAAGCAACTCTTAAAGGTGAGATTTTGAAGCAGGTTACCCAAGAACTATAAGTTGTGTGCGTGATAGGCAAGGGTGGGCGCCTTCACGTGGGACTTTAAAACCACGAGAAAATCTTAAGAAGACCTAAGAGGAAACATAAAAAAAGCAAGAGAAACACTAGGGTTTTAAAAGGTTTTGGTTTGATAACTCCAATCTCGATTTCCCGTGAAAAATCGCGCTTTTGCGCTTTTTGAACTAAAAAATTGAGGTGGGCCCTACTGTTATTGATGGGGATATGGACGGGCCCAAAAAGCGATGCCCTGAATAAAAGGGCGAGATATGTTTGAGTCGTGAAAATCCCCGATGCTCTGTGTACTGGGCGAAGAGCGAAATCCCCTTATCCCCCCAACCTGCATTCTCGCACCCCCTCATTCGCGCGCGCCCCCCGTAAAAACCGCCCGTACCCCTCCTATTAAAGCTAAATCTGCTGCATCAGCAAGATTCCTGTGGGGGGAGGGTAAGGCAGGTGAGACAAAATTGACAAAGTTCCTTTTTTTTAAACAAGCTCTTGAATTTCTCCTGTTTTTTAAGCTTTAATAAGGGCAACTTATTTCTTTTTTCTTTAAAATTTATGGATAAAATCAGACTTGTTGGAAATGCCCCCCTTAAAGGAACTATTCGTATTAGCGGTGCCAAAAATGCAGCGCTTCCTTTGTTAGCTGCTTGTTTATTAACAGACAAAAAATTAGACCTCCATAATGTCCCTTCAACGCTTGCAGATGTGAAGTATTTAATAGAACTCTTAGAAAACTTAGGCGTTCAGTCAAATGAGTCTCAAAAAAGTAGTTTAAGCTTACAAGCTTGCAACATTACAACCCTTGAAGCCCCCTATGAGATCGTTAGGAAAATGCGAGCGTCTATCTTAGTTTTGGGCCCTCTTTTAGCGCGCTTTAAAAAAGCAAAAGTGTCGCTGCCTGGAGGGTGTGCCATTGGAACAAGGCCTGTTGACCTTCATATTCAAGGGCTTAAAGAATTAGGGGCTGATATTGAAATCCAAGAAGGCTATATTCATGCAAGTGCTCCAAATGGCTTAATAGGAGCAGATGTAACGCTTCCTCTTGTAACCGTAACTGGAACGGAAAACCTCATGATGGCAGCAACCCTTGCAAAAGGACAAACGCGTCTTATTAATGCAGCCAGAGAACCAGAAGTTATCGATCTTGCCAACTGCTTAAATGCTATGGGGGCAAAAATAACAGGTGCAGGAACAGATACCATTACCATCGAAGGTGTATCAAGCCTTCATGGAGCTTGCCACTCTGTTATCCCAGACCGCATTGAAACAGGAAGCTACGCGGTTGCTGCTCTTATTACAAAAGGGGCTATTACGCTTACCAATACAAGCCTTGATCTTCTGCCAACTTTTTCTAAAGCCTTAGAAAAAGCAGGGGGGATCTTAACGCCTACCTCAGATGGCTTTAAAGTAGAATCCAATGGCGTCATTCACGGTGTTGACGTTTTAACAGAGCCTTATCCAGGCTATCCAACAGACCTTCAAGCGCAAATGATGTCCTTGATGTGTTTGTGTGAGGGGGCTTCGATGATTACAGAAAGCATTTTTGAAAACAGATTTATGCATGTCCCTGAGCTTTGCAGAATGGGGGCAAACATAACAGTTCATGGATCTTCTGCCCTTATCAGAGGAAGAGAGTCCTTAAGTGGTGCTCAAGTTATGGCAACAGACCTAAGAGCTTCTTTAAGCTTAGTTTTGAGCGGCCTTGCTGCAAACGGAGAAACTATTCTTTCTCGTGTTTATCATCTTGATCGTGGCTACGAAGAGGTAGAGAATAAACTAAGAGGATGTGGAGCTGACATAGAGCGTCTTAAAGACTAAAAGTTTATTTGGGAGGAACTTAAAAATTATGCAAAATTATGAAAATCTAAAGCTCAAAGCCGTAGACATGGAGGGACTAAACGTTCTGTCTTGCCTTTGTCAAGATGCTCTTATTAATGTTCACGATATTGTGTTTGATGTCCAACAAGGCCTTTTTGATGTAATAGGTATAAGAGTTGTTTGGGAGGCAGAGGAAGAAGAAACCTCTTTTGAGTCTTTAGGTGCTCATCACCGCGTCCACTTTGGTATTCGTTTTGCAGATGTTTTAAAAGCGCAAGAACATGGCATTGGCCAAGATGACTTTTTAAATCTTTTAGCGGTTTTGGCGTTTCCTTTAGAAGAAGGGGACGGTTTTCATATTCACCTGACTTTTTCAGATGACAAAGAAATTAGATTAACCGCTTCAGGCCTTAAAGCTTTTGTGCAAGACCTTGATGAGCCATGGCCAATCTCTGAGCTCCCTCATCATGATGAGTCCTCCTTAAAAGAAGCTTAAGCGAAAGCAATTTTATCTCTTTGCGAATTTTTTGATTTTTTGGTAAGGACAGAAGGTTTTGAAAGAGGTCTATTGTTGAGCACTTCAACAAAACCGGTGTTTTTTGCGATCTTTAAAGTAATTGATGATGCCGGATTTGTATTTTTCCAGTGTACTTTTATGAGTTTATTTAGGCGACCATGATACCATGGGGCTTGCCCCGTAGAGCGTGTTTTTTAAAAAAGGTAAGATAGCTTTATTTTGTGGCACCACAGGAAGCATTTCCAGCTCCTCAAAGGTTGCCCACTGATAGCTTCTTTGGCCTTCTAAAAGTTGCGGCTTAAAGGGCTCCTTTATTTTTGTATAATAGCCCAATACCACGTGTTCTTTATCCAATAATGGGACTACAAAAAATGTAAGAGGAAAAAATGGGGTGGCGGCTTCATACCCCAGTTCTTCTTTAAGCTCTCTTTTAAGACCTTCCAAGACATCCTCATTAGGCTCGACCTTACCTCCTGGAAACTCTAGATATCCACCACAAGGTTTATCAAGGGGGCGCTCTACTACTAAAACACGGCCCTCTTCATCAAGGATTAAAGCGCAAACGACTAAAACTCTGCCTGTTTTAGGCATGAATAGCCTTTCCAAAAGCGTCTAAGGTTGCTTCATGCATCATTTCAGATAAGGTCGGGTGAGGAAAGATTGTATGCATAATCTCAGCTTCTGTCGTCTCTAAATTTTTAGCAAGCACAAAGCCTTGAATCATTTCTGTTACTTCTGCACCAACTAAATGAGCCCCTAAAAGTTCGCCGGTTGTTTCATCAAAAATAGTTTTGATAAGACCTTCTGGTTCACCAAGGGCTAAAGCTTTTCCATTTGCTTTAAAAGAAAATCTTCCAACTTTTATTTTTTTACCCAACTCTTTTGCTTTATCCTCTGTTAAGCCAACGCTTGCTATTTGAGGGAAACTGTAAGTACAGCCAGGAATAGAGGTGATGTCTAGAGGATGAGGGGTAAGACCTGCAATCTTTTCCACGCATAAAATGGCTTCATGACTGGCTTTATGAGCAAGCCATGGACCTTTGGTTACATCGCCTATGGCATAAATACCTTTTTCATCGGTTTGGCACCAAACATCCGTTACAATTTGATTTTTTTCAAGCTTTATAGCCGTTTTTTCAAGCCCAATATTTTGCGTATTTCCAACAATACCCACGGCTGTAATCATTTTTTCTACTTCTAGTTCTTTTGAACCTTTTAGAGTTTTAAGAGTGATTTTCGCCCCTTTTTCAAGCCTTTCACACTTATCGATTGTAGAGCTGAGGTAAAACTTAATCCCTTGTTTTTCTAAGCTTTTTTGAGCAAACCTCGAAATTTCGACGTCTTCTTGAGGAAGAATTCTATCTTGAAGTTCAACAACACTGACCTCTACGCCAAGCGTGTTATAAAAACAGGCAAACTCTATACCAATAGCGCCAGATCCAATAACTAATAAGGATTTTGGAAGGCTTTCAGGTGTCATAGCGTGTCTTGCATTCCAAATAAGCTCCCCATCAGCTTCAAATCCTGAAAGATAGCGCGGTTTTGCTCCAACTGCTAAAATAATATGTTTAGCTTCAATGGTTTTTTTATCGTCAATACTAAGCTTTCCGTTTCCTTCAAGCTTTGCATACCCACTTATGTGAGTTATTTTATTTTTTTTCAAAAGATAAGAGATTCCAGAGGAAAGTTGAGAAGCAATTCCTCTTGAGCGCTCCACCACTTTTTTGATGTCAACTTTTACTGGAGTTTCTAAGCTTAAGCCAAACTCCGCAGCTCTATCCATTAAATGTTTAATTTCAGCTGTTCTAAGTAAAGCCTTAGTTGGAATACACCCCCAATTAAGGCAAACGCCTCCTAAGTTTTCTTTTTCAATAATAGCTGTTTTGAAACCCAACTGACTTGCTTTAATAGCAGCCACATACCCGCCAGGTCCGCCGCCTACAACCACAACATCATAAGAAGATGACATCTTTATCCTAAATGTAATAAGTTAATCTTATTAAAGTTGTAGCATTCTCTAGAGAAGTTGAAAACAATTGAAATGACTAAATCCTTTTCTATTTTAGTGGTAGATGACGATAAAAGGCTAAGAGAACTTTTAGGGGCTTTTTTAACCCCTCATTTTACGGTTTATCTTGCCTCAAGTAGCGCTCAAGCGCGCGCTCATTTGGCTTCTTATCCCATTGAATGCATGATTGTAGATGTGATGATGCCAAAAGAAGATGGCTTGAGCTTTGTGCACAGCCTTAGATCTCAAGGATCATTTGAAAATCTTCCCATTTTAATGCTTTCCGCAAAAGACACTCCTCAAGACCGTATAAAAGGCTTAAATCAAGGGGCAGATGATTATTTAATTAAGCCTTTTGAACCAGAAGAGTTACTAGCTCGGTTAAGATCGCTATTACGGCGCATAACCAAAGACCAGCCCCAAGGTGAAAAACAAGGGGCAACTGTTCAGCTGGGCGACTTTTTATTTTGTTTACAGACCTCCACCTTATCCAAAGAAGAGGAGGTTTTGATTTTAAGTTCCACTGAAGCGCTTTTGTTAAAAACCCTTTGCCAGGCGCCTTTCCATCCCTTTAGTAGAGAGCAGTTAGCTCAGCGCATCGGGCATAGCATTAGCGAACGATCTATTGATGTGCAAATTACACGCCTTCGAAAGAGGCTAGAAGATGACTCTAAAAATCCTCAGCTCATTAGAACTATTCGTCACGTGGGGTATGCGCTTTATCCAACTTAATGAAAAGATGTTGGAAGTGTTTGAATTACTTCTTTTTAAATAGGCCTTAAAAGTGGAGTGTGATGTGAAAAAACTACATAAGAAAGGTTAACAAAAATACGGCAACCCACTCATCAAAAATCACACTGGCTTTCTCTCATCCTTTATTTTTTCTTTGCCTTACCTAATATAGTTGTAAAAGTATGATCGCCCTGACAAAGGGATTTGTTATCCCATAATAAATCATGAACCAACTGCAGATCTTTCAAGAGTTTTATAAACATATCTTGGTCAATTCCCTTATGTTTCTTGTCAAAAAGCTCCCTCATCCTAAGATAAGAGGACACGTGATCAATTTGACTAAGTAACTCACCCAAGATTTTTTGAAAATCCTGCCTTCCAAAAGTTTCTTTATTAACTTCAGTCCAAAGAGGTAAATTAAATTTCACCAACTGCCATAAGCGGTAGAGGTGTTTTTTAGAGTTTAACGTTTCAAGTGTTAACTGTAGCTTTTGGTTTTTTGTCTCTTTTTCAGTTAAGCCACACGTGGCACTATATTTCTTATAAAGAAAATTAACCGTATTTAGCAAATACCCTTGATAAGATTTTGGAAATTCTTTAATCGAGTAATTAGTTATTTCTTTGGTAAGCGTTTCTAGTTTTTTCTGTTTTAAATCCAAAAAGCTATTAAATAATGCTTTATTACCATAAACAAAAGCATCCTCAGAAATACCTCTTAAAGAGAATAAAACAGTTGAAAGGAACTGAAAAGAGCCTTTATTTATATAAGGTCCCTCACTAAAGGGTAAAATAAACGCCTTACTATAAAGTTTTTTTATCTCATTGGTTGGGTCTGATAAATCCTTTAAAAACCTGTTTTTAAACTCAACTGGATCTTTTGATACTCTACGATCAGTATAAAGGGGGATTTCTAAAATATTGCTGTAGTTCTTTACAGAATTAATTAAAAAAGGAGACCCATGTGTTGCATTGTTTTCAGTATCAAGAATTGGAGGATATAAGTTTTCTTTATCAAGTGTCATACCAACTTCTTTTAATAAACTCATAAATCCAGAAATACACTTTAATAAATCAAGTGTCATATGGGATTTGGTCATAATTAAAAACTCTATATCTGAAGTAGGAAGCCCTCTTTTTAAAGCATGTGATCCTATCCAAACAATGCTTAAGTCTTGTTCTGGCGAATAATCTTTAATAGAAAGTTGATTTTTTTGAATATAGTCTTCAAATAAGCTTATAAAAAATGATTTTAAAGAAATGCTATAGGTTGTAATTAACTCACTATAATTTTGAGATTTTTTATAGTTATCATTAACTGATTTTAGTATATCTTTAAAATTCTCACCAAGTTCAGTATACTGTTTTTGGAAGTATTCAATAGTTTTTAGCACCACCGGCTCAATTTTCTCTGGCTCTTCTTGCGGTTGAAGGACTTGTTTTTTTACCTTTTTTTTATCATTTTTAGCGGGGGGCGGGGTATTCAATACAAGAGGGGCCGTTGAGGTGGACGAACCCACTTTTTTAGCTGCTTTTTTAGGGGATTTAGGCGGTATTACTTTTTTATTTAGCTTAGGTTTTTTCTTATACTCCTTGTCATCTTCAAACAAAATAGCTCGTATTCTTTCTTGCTCTTGCGTATTTAAAATCTCTTTTTTTTCTTTTGTCATCCAATTTTCCCTATTTCCCTGTAAAGGAAGATTTACAGGAAACGTTGCATATGTTTTTGCAGGATAAAGAAAAGGTTGGCACTCTTTAGCAGACCAAAAATTTTTAATACACTCTACCCCCTTCTTAAACTTAAAAATGGAAAGTCCATAGCTAACTTTATCGCTCTCCTTATACACCTCAATATCTGGATAATAGACAGGATAATCTTTTAAGAAATTATCCGCACAAATATTAAGAATCTCGCAAAAAGTAAGATCATAATAAAATATGTTTAAAAAGTCATTAAAATCAACGCTATTAATATCTTGAGACAAGAGGGACTCACTAGGAATTAACTTAAGGCAAAATGGGTAAAGAGATACCAAATAATCCAAAACTCCTTGGTCTGTTTCCGTCGTACAGACCCCATTATCAACTTTTGATTTTATATAGGGATAGATAAATTTTGTTAGATATTTTTTATATATAGCCCAAAAACAAGCATTAATGGATTTTTTGCACTCAAGAGTGCGTTGCTTTTTTTCCTCGAAATTATTTTCGTTGATTCCACTTTTACTTTTTAAAGATATTTTTTTAAACTTTTCTGCATAGTCTGTCCTATTTAAAAAATCTTCTTTTAATGCTAACTGAGATTTCAAAGTTTCATCCAATGGAATCCAATCTGTCTTTGAAACCATGGCGATCAAACGATTGTAAGTGAAAACTTTCATCCTTTCTTGCAAAAGGCATAGAGCTAGAAAACTGCCACCAGATGGAAAGTATGGAGATTTTTTTTTGGAGTTTTGTTCTTCTAAAATTTCTTTTAAATAAAAAGTATCAACTAAGGTTAGGGTTGTAACGCTATTTTCGTGTGTTGCCGAATCCAAAAAAATAGAAACTTTAAACTGTTGATCGATATTATAAGGTGTTTTTGTTATAGGCGGTTTTTGACCATAATAGGTTTTATAAAGTTTATCTTCTAAGTCTTGTCTTTCATTACAAAGGTCAATAAGTTTTTTGGCATCCTTATAATGATCTTTGGACTGTAAAACCTTCTCAGTTTCAACCTCCCACTGTTCAAAAACCTTAAAAAAGGTGTTATCCTCGTGGCCTTGAGTGAGTAACTGAGAAAAAAGAAAAAAACAAAATAAAATTCTAATAAAATACATAAAAATTATACGAAAGTTACAAAATTTATTTTTTTATAAAGGAACATTTACACAAAAAGCAATAAAAAACGACACTGTTTAAGCTTTGTTGAAAAAACTTTAAAGTTTTTATGCCCTCAGTGTCTTAAGGCGTTACCTTACCACCTCACATAAATTATTACCCCCCAAAGGAGAGGTATGGGGTGTCAAGCTGAGAGTGCTCTTGATGCAGGGCCTACGCACGAAGAATTTTCTTGA
The DNA here is from genome assembly GCA_035291245.1 of Alphaproteobacteria bacterium. Lineage (GTDB taxonomy): Bacteria > Pseudomonadota > Alphaproteobacteria > Paracaedibacterales > DATDSS01 > DATDSS01. The sequence goes on from DATDSS010000092.1 coordinate 10,610, forward strand.
CAGAGTTGGCGAGATGTTTAAAGGACATAGCATTTTTGCGCATCAGAGATTTAATGGATTGTTGGGGCTTTTCTTTCA
>DATDSS010000093.1:0-3006 GCA_035291245.1 Alphaproteobacteria bacterium
GAGAAATACAGCTTAGAAAAAATGTGCAGGCAGCATGAAACTTTGTATAAAAAGGTTTTTTTGGCAAAAAAATCTTAAAAGAAAATATTAAAGGTATTAGCAGGTCAAAGAATTTCTGCTTTCTCGCACACTAAAAGATTTAGTGTTCCCATTTCTAGGTTCTTTCCACTTTTGTCACCTAAGGCAAATAGTGGTCAAAAAAGAGAAAAAGCCGTAAGTCTACGGCTTTTTTTAAGAAGCTATTTTTTAAGAGTTAAGCTTTTATAGAAGGACTTTTCTGCAATTACGCGTTTTTTCCATTTATCTAATTTTGAGGAAAACTCCGTATAAGCAGGGTTTGCATATTCCATCTCATCCTTAAAAATGACGCCTAATACGTTTTTTTGCAAGGTGGCAAGCTCTGTTGCGAAGGAATAAAAGGGAGAGTTTTTTCTTATGCTTGATGCTTCGTTAAATGTAGTGAAAGCACTTTTTATATCGCTCTCATGTTGTTCTGTCATTGGAGTTATCTCAAGCATTTGCTCTTTTGTTAGAGTGACTCTTTCAGAAAGTTCAATTATATCAATATATTTTTGATAAAAATTAATTTTGGTGTTCACGTGAGAATTGATTTTACTTTTTGTTTCAGAATCGTTGTTATTTAAATAGCTGCTGTATAATACGCTATAGGGGTGGTTTTTATTCCACTCATCCTCTAAGGATGGATTTTTAAACTCTTCGCCACTAGAAGTGCTACTATCGTTATCTTTGATAAGCTCGTATTTTGTAAAACTCTCTAAGGTTTCAAGATCATCACTTTTCTTATCCAGCCAGTTAAAAAAATCCTTTTTATCTTTGTAAAATGACAATATTTGCTCATTTGATATATCTGAATATTGCTCTATTTTAGAAAAAGTAAATACCATTTCCCTTTGCATGATTGGAACAATTTCATTATTGTGCGTTACGTATTTTTTAAAATCTAGTACGCCTTCACCTTTATCGCCAAATTTTTGGGATTGCTCAGCGCACCTTAGCCCTTTATCTAAAGCAGAAAGATACGATTTAGTGGTAGGAGGGATCGTTAAATCTTCTTGCCCTAGCATAGCATTTGCTGAAAAACCAAAGCTTACTAGGCAAGTCAAAGCAATTATAGTGTTCATATTATTTCCTTAATATAGTATTAAAATTCACTACAATTACTGTAATATTCTACTTATTGAGTCAAATTAAATCTTTTTTCCAAAATTTAGTTAAAAAGCCTCATTAATCCCGAGAGGCTGCAAAAAAATCTATTTTCTATTCTTCCTATAAGTTTAATAAAGCTTTAACATTATTTTATACAAGATTAATTAAAATTATTTAAAGCAACACCTGTGGAGATAAGTACTATGAAAACAGCCCTTTGGAGTCCTACAAAACAACAAAAACAGGCCACAAGGCTTCAAGCGTATGAGGATTTTTTAAGTCAAACTAAAGGGCTTAGCTTTAAAAACTATGAGGCGCTTCATAGGTGGTCTTGTGAAAATTTAGAAGACTTTTGGGAAAGTATTTGGGATTTTTTTCATGTTCATGGGGAAAAAGGAAAAAAACCCTATCTCATAAACAAAGAGTCTTGCGAAAAAGCACGTTTTTTTCCAAACGCTCGTCTTAATTTTGCAGAAAATATTCTAAAGCATCGAGCTGAAAAAGACGCGTTGATGACCTTTAATGAAAAAGGAGAGGTTACGACTTACTCGCAAAAAGAGTTGTATGAAGCTGTTTGTAAGTGCGCTTTATTTTTAAAAAGCATGAACATCAAATCAAAAGATAGAATCGCTAGTGTTTTACCGTGTGGTTTTGATGGCGTAGTCTTACAACTTGCAACTGTTGCAATTGGTGCAATTTGGACAGGAATTTCACCTGACTTTGGGGTTCAAGGCCTTGAAGATCGTTTAGGTCAAGTCAATCCGTCCTTAATAGTGGCTACTACTAGCTATACTTACCAAGGAAAAAACTATGATTGTCAGGAAAAGATTTTAACTGTTTGTAAAGACTTAAAAGAGCCAGTGCTTTGGTTGGAGCCTGCGCAACATGGAGCGCCTACCACTCTTGAAACTTTAATAAAAGAGTTCAATCCAAGTGATTTTATTTTTGAACAGTTTGATTTTGATCACCCTTTATATATTTTGTATTCCTCAGGAACCACAGGTGTTCCTAAATGTATCATTCATGGAGCAGGGGGAAGCCTTTTACAACATTTAAAAGAACTTCAACTGCAAAGTGATGTGCACTCAAAGGATAAGATGTTTTACTTTACTACCACCAGCTGGATGATGTGGCATTGGTTGGTTTCAGCCCTTGCTAGTGGGGCTTGTGTTGCAACCTATGATGGGTCTCCTTCTTATTTATCTCCTGGATTTTTGCTTCATTTAGCTAAAAAACATGACTTTACCCATTTTGGGACGTCTGCTAAATACATTGACTCTTTGAAAAAACAAAACATTAGCTTTAAAGAGGGGGATTTCCCTAATCTTAGGATGATTATCTCAACTGGATCACCTTTATGTGAAGATAGTTATCATTATGTATACGAGCATATTAAAAAAGATGTTTGTTTGTCTTCTGTTTCTGGAGGTAGTGATATTATATCTTGTTTTGCAATTGGTAATCCAAAGGGGGATGTTTACCCAGGAGAGCTTCAAGTCTTAGGTCTTGGTTACGATGTGCGCGTATTTGATGAAAGCGCAAAAGAACTTAAAAAAGGGGAAAAAGGGGAACTTGTTTGCGTAAAACCCTTTGTTTCAAGACCAATTGGATTTTATGGGGATGATGAAAATAATACAAAATATCATAAAGCTTATTACGCACGCTTTAACAATATTTGGCATCATGGAGATTATTGCGAAAGAACTACAGAAGGAGGCCTTGTTATCTATGGACGTTCTGATGCGACGTTAAACCCAGGAGGTGTTCGAATCGGTACGGCTGAAATTTATAGGCAAGTGGAGATTTTTCAAGAAATTCAAGAAGCCTTAGCCGTGGGCC